>JAHDBS010000393.1 GCA_020630225.1 Anaerolineales bacterium
TTACCAAGGAGGTAACCATTGAGCGTCGTTGCTTGCAGAATTACTGAAACAGGCTTTGATATCGCCTCAGACTCAATTACAACGCGTGGCTCTACACAGTCACGGGGTAATAATTCAAGTCACTCTAAATTGTGGGAACACAATGGCCTAATCGTGGGCGGTGTTGGGTTAGCTGAAGAAACATCATTGTTACGCTTGTTTGTGCAAACCCACATGCCACAAGCTCCGAATGAACTGGCAATGCTTGAATTCTTGTCTGAGTTTTCTGACTGGAAAAATAAGAAGGTTGGTAAATCTGGCATTCGCAACAGTTATCTCATTGGCTACGGTGGCAAAGTCTTTTACGTCAACGATTGGTTCGTCAATGAAGTAACGACATACGAGGCCATTGGTGCCGGTATGGACTATGCCCTGGCTGCGCTGTACTTAGGGCATACTGCCGAAAAAGCAGTCGAAACAGCCATCGAGCTTTCTATCTATTGCGAAGCACCAGTCCGGCTCATCCAGCAGCCAACGGATGGAAAGAGCAAGACTAAGAAAAAATAAATGCTTACAAAAACGCTCCTCAATTGGAGCGTTTTTTGATTCAATAGCCTGATTCTGCACAAATGTACACACATATCAGTGAGTTATGCGCAAATGTTGCGTCATAGCGCTTCGCGCGGCTCTATAATCACGGGTAATGGCAACGTCGCTACAAAAACATGGTCCTTGGGCATTAGTAACGGGCGCTTCTTCAGGAATTGGAGAAGAGTATGCACGCCGACTTGCCGCGCAGGGCTTCAATCTCGTTCTCGTTGCACGCCGGCAAGGCCGACTAGAGTTACTTGCTCAAAAGCTAGAAAACCAGTCTCAGATTCAAACGCGCGTTATTGTCGCCGACTTGTCCAAGTCTGACTGCCTTGATCTAATTATTGAAGGCACGGAAGACTTAGAAGTTGGCTTACTCATTAATAATGCTGGAGCTGCACTTCCCGGCGTTTTCTTGAAACAGTCCCTTGAAGGGCGCAGTGCATTCGTCACCTTAAATGTGATGACCCCCATGCAATTAACGCATCACTTTGCGACCAAAATGGTTGAGCGTAAACGCGGTGGGATTGTATTGGTGTCTTCTGTTGCGGGGTTTAATGCGGCACCTTATATTGCAAGCTATGCCGCAGCGAAGTCCTACCTACTTAACTTGGGGCTGGCGCTAAGTGAAGAGCTCGCGCAACATCATGTTGATGTGTTGGTATTAGCCCCAGGCGCAACGCGCACCGAAATGATTGGCACTGGTGGCCTCAATATGAAAGATGCTAACGTCCCTTGGATGAGCGTACAACGGGTTGTCAATGTTGGCATGAAGTCGCTTGGCAAGAAAACAGTCGTTATCCCCGGACCGATGAATCATGTCTTTACTAGCTTTTTACGCCGCGTGTTGCCTAAGAAGCTGGCCATGCGCATTATGGCGCGCACCATGGAACCCTATCTCGACGAAGAATTACGCTAAAACAAAAAACGCCCAGTGCTTAGTTTGCAACTGGGCGTTTTATTTTATTTTCAATCGGAGGCAGACCAAGTTACTGTCTAAAGGGACAATCCTGACAAGCCAAAGTCCGGCAAGATTTTGGTCCCAAGCGGCCGCGTTTGGAAGCGATTTGCTAGCGTGCGGGTCACAATTTCTCTAAGCTGCCGTGAGTTCAATGGTTGAGTTAGGAAACCATTGACTGAAGAACGTCGTGCGCGACGCACTACTTCTTCATCGCCAACATTCGTTAGCATAAGAATGGGCAGTCGCAAGTGCGACGGATTGTTACGGACATGTTGGACGAACTCAAACCCGTCCATAAGTTGCATGTGAGCCTCTGTAATTACAAGGTCAACCGCGTTGTCTTGTAAGTGATAAAGCCCTTCTAAACCGCTCTCTGCCATAAGGAGTGTGTGTCCTTCACGACTGAGAACATACTGCATCACTCGCAAGTTTACGCGTGATTCGTCTACCAATAAAACTGATGCCATAGTCTACCTACCGAAAAAGTTATGTTGTTTGCATCACTACCAATACGATACATTTATTACACCCTCAGTGTAGCAACGCCGCTCAAACCAAAAAATAACCAATAAGGCCTAAATCGCTGTAGAACTTAACTTCCTTACTATAACCTCAATAAAGTCGAATCAAAATCTCAATAAAATGCTTAGATTCTGACGTGACAGAGTAAAGTATGCCGGTTACAACTCCAATTTTGTACAAAATTGGCCTTATAGATGTCTTTAGTATCTGTGATAAATCTAACGATCTTTCTGACAGTTATAAAACGGTTTATGCGTAAAGATCTACAGTGGGCGTTTTGAAGGCTTTCCAACGCGCCGAGGATATTTGTTTGGAGTAGCGCTGATTTTATTGATTTGGACAATGAAACGCGGTTCAGAAACATGAGGTAATGTGACTTCAATGGTGCTGTGATGTGCGCCACCTAGTACCGAGATCGCATGTGCGGCTTCAGTCACTTCTCGGGGCGCAGAGTCACCTTTCATCGCTAACATCTTGCCGTTTACCTTCACTAAGGGCAGTAGATATTCACTCAGTACCGGCAAATGGGCACAGGCGCGCGCAATGGCTACATCATATTGCTCACGATGCTCTGGCAACTGACCAACAGCTTCAGCGCGCTCATTTAGCACGGTTACATCTTCCAACCCTAGCTCATTGGCCACATGTGACAAGAAATTACATTTCTTCCCCACGGACTCGACTAAGGTTAGCGCAATCTCTGGACGCATAATTTTCAATACTAAGCCTGGAAACCCAGCCCCCGTGCCAACATCAATGAGGCGGACAGTATTGGTGGGAATATGCGGCAACACTGTTAAGGAGTCTTGAAAATGCTTCCGATCCATTTCTTCAGGCTCACGAATCGCTGTCAAGTTCTGACGCTGATTCCACTCAATGAGTAAGCTTTTATACGTTGCGAGCGCTTGCTGTTGATCTGCGGTGAGTTGCATAGCGTGAGTTTACTAGGCGGCGGCCAAAATGTCTCGAATGCGTTGGGGGTGCTGCCAAACCATTTCGCCTAATTGAACCGCAGTAACACCCTGTTGAAACAATTGCGCGGCCTGTTCCACTGTATTAATGCCCCCCGACCCAATAATTGGAACAGAAACTTGTGTTTTGAGTGTATCAATTCGCGTCGCGACTTGGATAACATGCGCTGCATTGTAAATGCGCCCGCTTGGTAAAGTAGCATCTTCTTCTGTTGCACTGTAACGCGCAGGCGCACAGACGGTGAGTGCAACAGCACCTGCCTGTTCAGCACGCTGAGCAAATGTAGCATCTGCCTGATGCGGTGTCCGAACGATAACTGGCAACTCACCATCAACAGCGGCTTCAATAATTTCCGCAGCATCTTGTGGATGAATATCATGCCGGAATCCAAGTTCAATGCCAATAATGTTTGGGTGTTGGGCCAGTAATTCTGCTGCGCGCCAAGCGTGGTCTGGATGATCTAATGCGAGATGCGGGATCACGGGGCATGGCAAGCGTTTCCATTTGCCACTTAACCGCTTCATTGCATTTCGAATGCCCATATTGGGTAAGCCTGTATGCAAAATAATGTCGCCATTTTGGGTGACTGCGCCATTTGCGTTGGCCGGTTGCCGGGGACTCCATGTCAGTGGATTCGTGACGAACGCGCCTAATTGCGAAAAGTCAATCAGCTTGGCGTATTCATCTGCAAAGCCCCAAGTACCAGCAACAGTCAAAAACGGGCGTTGGAGAACTAGCCCAGTTTTATGGGCTGGGGCAAGCTCAATCATTTTGCTTTTTCAGACAAATACCAGTGCCATAACAGCTTGCAGGCTAATGTGCGGTAGGGTCGCCAATCTTCTGCCATCTCTGTCAGCTCAGCACCACTAGGGCGTTTGTCTAAGCCGAAGACGTCTTTTGCTGCTGCCTGCAACGCAATGTCACCTGCGGGAAGAATGTCTGGTCGGTCTAACACCATAAGCAAGTAAACATTTGCTGTCCAAAGGCCAATTCCGGTCAGCTTTGTCAACTCTTGAATGACGGTTTCATCATCAGCAGTTGCTAAAGCAGGGATATCTAGCGTGCCATCTAAGACGGCCTGGGCCAAAATGCGGCCATAGCGTGTCTTTTGGCGGCTGAAACCAGCGGCCTTTAGTTCTGCGTCATCTAAGGAGAGGAATGCGTCTGGAGTGACAGTGCCTAGCTTGGCTGCTAGCTTGTCATAGGCCGCTTGCGCGGAGGCTAATGACACCTGCTGTTCCAAAATAATATGGATCAGCGTGGCAAATCCTGGCGCACGTGACCAGTCTGGATGCATGCCATAGGTGTTGTAGATTCGCTCGAAAGCTGGAATTTGGATTAGAGTGGCTAAGTCAGCGCGCATAGTAGGGATTACAAAACGGGGTAGTGACATG
>JAHDBS010000394.1 GCA_020630225.1 Anaerolineales bacterium
GCAGGCATTTGGGTTGAACTATGGCAAGACTCAGATGCAGACGGTCAGCCAGACGATATCGACTCAGATGGTGATGTAGATGACGACGATATGCTCGCCATGGACACCACAGATGCTGATGGGCTGTACTTGTTCAACAATCTGGATGCCGGGACTTACCTCGTCAGCATTCCTGCAATTGAATGGGATGATGCTGGTGTTGAAGGACCGTTAGCTGGCATGCGTTCCAGCACTAACAGCGCTGCAGATGATGTTGACAATAACGACAACGGGATTGATCCTGCCAATGTTGGTGAAACTGTGTGGTCGGCAGTTGTTGTCCTAGGCGATGGTGAGCCAACCGAAGAAGATCCTGATAACGATGCTTACACGCCAGACATAAATGAAAACTTGACCGTGGACTTTGGCTTTGTGCCGTTTTATAGCCTCGGTAACCAAGTTTGGTTAGATGATAACGACAATGGCCTCATCGATACGGATGAACCTTTGCTAGAAGGTATTTGGGTTGAACTATGGCAAGACGCAGACGCAGACGGTCAGCCAGACGATATAGACTCAGATGGTGACGTTGATGATGATGACATGCTCGCCATGGACACTACAGATGCCGACGGTCTGTATCTGTTTGATGATCTTTTAGCCGGCAACTACGTTGTTTCTATCCCTGCTGTTGAGTGGGATGACAATGGTACGGCTGGCCCACTCGCTGGGTTCCGCTCTTCAACTGGCGCGACTGCGAATGACGTTGACAACAATGACAACGGGATTGACCCTGTTACGCTTGGTGAAGCAGTGTTGTCAGAAACCATTGTCTTGGGTGACGGTGAGCCAACCGCAGAAGATCCTGACAATGACGCTGTCACGCGTGATATCAATGAAAACTTGACGGTAGACTTTGGCTTTGTCCGTCTCTATAGCTTGGGGAACCAAGTCTGGGAAGACGCCAATAACAATGGCCTGATTGATGACGGTGAACGTCCATTGGAAGGCATTTGGGTTGAGCTTTGGCAAGACGCGGACGCAGATGGTCAACCAGATGACATCGATGATGATGGTGACATTGACGAAGACGATATGTTGGCCATGGACACCACAGACGCTGATGGCTTCTACTTGTTCGAAGACCTAGAAGCCGGTGACTACGTTGTCTCTATTCCAGCTGTGGAATGGGATGATGACGGCGAAGACGGGCCATTGGCGGACTACAAATCATCAACTGGCGACGACCAGACCGATGCAGATAACAATGACAACGGCATTGACCCAGCAACCATTGGCGATGATGTCTTGTCAGCTACGGTGACGCTAGGTGACGGCGAACCAACTGATGAAGATCCTGATAACGATCCGAACACACCTGATGCACAGGAAAATCTGACAGTCGACTTTGGCTTTGTTTATAACTTTGACTTAGCCCTCATCAAAGAGCTGGTCGATGAAAGTCCCTATGAACAGGGCGATAGCGTGACCTTCACGATCTCAGTCATCAATCAAGGCACTGTAGATGCGTTCAATGTTGAAGTCACAGACTATATTCCTGAAGCATTGACGTTGACTGCCTTTGAAGCACCACACGCTGATATTGATGTAGACCTCACGACAGGTGTGGCAACAATTGATGAACTGCTAGCGGGTGCAACGAAAACATATGACCTGACGTTCACTATTGATCCTGACTTCCAGGGTACAAGCATTGTCAACTGGGCTGAAATTAGTGGCGCTGATGATGACCAAGACGATAGCAATGATCCGCCAGTGGATATTGATAGCACGCCGGATGATGAAAATCAAAATACCGATGGTGAACAAGACGACACATTTGTAGATGATGCTACCGACGAAAATGGCAAAGAGGGTGGTGATGAAGATGATCATGACCCAGCTACCGTCGTTGTTGGACAGGTCTTTGACTTGGCGTTGAAAAAGCAAGTTGTCACTACAACGACGCTCACGCCAGGGGATGCTGTTGACTTCAGCATTACTATTGAAAATCAGGGCACGTTAGATGCGTATGCTGTTGATGTCATTGATTACGTTCCAGCCGAACTGAACTATGTCAGTAGCGATGCTGAGACAGTCACAGAAACTACGGATGAAAACGCGATTAGCGTGACAGACAATGGCATCAATGATGTCGGCGACGTCACCTTTACGCTAGATACGTTGGCTGCCGGTGATAGCGTAGTGTTGACACTGACTTTTACAATCGATCCTGAATTTGATGGGCTTGAAATCATCAACTGGGCTGAAATTAGCGCTGCAGACGATGATGAAGATCCAGATAATGACCCGCCAACTGATGTAGACAGCACGCCAGATGCTGAAAACCAAAATACTGACGGTGAGCAAGACGACATTTACGTTGACGATGTGACTAATCAAGATGGTAAAGACGGTGGCGATGAAGACGATCATGATCCGGCAAAAATCAGCTTGAAGCAGCCATACTTTGACTTGGCGTTGATCAAAACTGTGAAGGGTGGGCAAACCATTGTGCCTGGTGGCGATGTGATCTTTGCGATCAAGGTCATCAACCAAGGACAGAAAGATGCCTATGCCATTGATGTAATTGATCACTTGCCTGTTGGGCTGACATTCAAAAGCACCAATGCCGCTGATGTCACCACGACCGATGATGGTAACGCTGTTGTGGTCACAGACAACGGGAACGGAGCGTTTAGCATCGATACGCTAGCCGTCAATGATGAAGTCATCGTAGAAGTCACCATGACCATTGGTGCAACTGTAAACGGTAGTTTGACTAACTATGCGGAAATTAGCGCCGCAGATGATGACGAAAACCCAGACAATGATCCACCAGTGGACATTGACAGCACGCCAGATGATGAAAATCAGAACTCTGACGGTGAAGATGAAGATCTAGTCGATGATGATGTCGATGGGAATGGCAAAGACGGCGGTGATGAAGATGATCATGATCCAGCCGTGATTGAAGTTATTTTGCCGGCTGAGATTGGTGACACGGTTTGGTATGACAATAACAACGACGGCATTCAAGATGCTGATGAACAAGGTGTCGCAGGTGTCACCGTCAAGTTGTATGACGAAAATGATCAGCTTGTAGGCACCACCACCACCGATAGTAATGGGAAATATTTATTCTCAGATCTAACACCGGGCGTGTACTCTATCCAGTTTGATGTCAATACGCTGCCAAACGGGTTCGTGCCAACGACACAGAATGCTGGCTCAAACGACGCTGTAGATAGCGATGGCGATCCATTTACTGGCAAAACCATTCGGACAACGCTGGAGCCGGGTGAAAGCGATTTGACATGGGACTTCGGAATCTATCAGCCAGCAGGTCTAGGCGACTATGTTTGGTTTGATACCGACGCAGATGGCATTCAAGATAGCGATGAACCGCCAGTTGCGAATGTAACAGTGCGATTGTTGACACCAACCTTTGACGTTCGTGGCACAACGGTAACTGATGAAAATGGTTACTATGAGTTTAGAAATCTCAAGCCGGGTGACTATCTGGTTGAGTTCGTACCGCCAGCCGGGCATGGGTTTACGATGCATCATGAGGGCTTGGATGCCGCATTAGACTCTGACGCAGACCGAGCCACTGGGCGGTCTGAAGTTGTGAGTTTGCGCGCTGGTGACTTCAATCCAACGCTTGATGCGGGGCTGGCTAGTGGATCGGTACTGGCTGCGATTGAAGAAGCGATTTCTGCACGAATTGCACCGCCACCGCCAGCGCCGACTCCAACGTCAGTGCCTGTTGCTGCACTCGCCTCTAGCTTAGTGGTACCGGAAGTGACAAAGAGCGGTGACCGTGCGATTGTGACCATTGGCGACACGGTCAATTACACTATCAACGTGCGTAATCCTAACAATGAAACGATGACAGATGCTGTCGCGCTTGATATCTTGGATTACCGCCTAGATTATGTGAATGCAGTTGCTCAGCAAGGTACAGCAACATATGAAGCTGGTAGCCGCACTGTGCGGGTTGAACTCGGCGATTTAGCACCAAATCAAACGGTGTCTGTAATCGTGACTGTGCGCATCAATGACAATGCGCAAGCGCCAGACCGCATTGCGAATGTGGCTGATGTGATTGCCAGTAACGTGAATGGGGCAACACGCTCTAATGCAGCGAATATTCAAGTCATCCCAGAAGAAATTCCAACGACAGGGGACTTGACTGAGTTGCCAGCTAGCTTTCCAATGGTGATGGCGGCTGTAACGCTACTACTCATTATTGCCGTCAGTGTTCGCATGAAGCGAGACTTTCAAGCGTAGCTGTGTAAACGCGCTAACCTAACAAAAAAGCCCTAGCAAATTTTGCTAGGGCTTTTTGATTTCAATGATACTGAACCTTAGGCGCGTTAGACGTCTAAGTTACGTACTTCGTGCGCATGCGTTTGGATGAACTTCCGGCGTGG
>JAHDBS010000395.1 GCA_020630225.1 Anaerolineales bacterium
TAATTGTCTCCGCCAAAACGCATCTGATCTTGGGCGCGCATGTGGTGGGCGAGCAAGCCGTGGAAACTATTCAACTGGTGGCGGCTGGCATGCAGGCTAATATGCGCGTGCAGCAGTTGGCCGAATTAGAAATTGCCTATCCAACCTATGCGGCGATCATTGGCATTGCAGCGCGGAAGCTGGTGCGGGATTTGGGGATCGAAATGCTGGCCCCGCAGTGGCGCAACATGACGCAGTTGCATATCGCCGAATGGGAACGGCGGGAGAGTGAGGGGTAGCGTGAAAAAAGCGATGGATTTCCAGATAAGACCCTACCACGAGACCGATGCCGCGCAGGTGAATCAGGTTGCGCAGCTGGCCTTTGCTCAATATCAACCGCACTTTGAAGCGTGGCCGACGTTTATCGCTAACGTTGGTCGGATGTCTGAAAAGAGCGCGACTGCCGAGCTTATTGTCGCGACAACCGCTGAAGCGGTGGTGGGGGCAGTGGTCTATGTCGGGCCAGGGCGTGAAAAGTTAGACATCTTTCCAGTTGAGTGGGCGATTTTGCGCCTGTTGGTGGTAGCACCGCAAGCGCGAGGTAACGGGATCGGCAAAGCGTTGACCCACGCGTGTATCGCAAACGCGCAACGTGATCATGCTGACACCATTGCACTGCACACAAGCCCGATTATGACAGTCGCGCTGCCAATGTACTTGCGAATGGGCTTTGAAAAGACCAAAGACGCGCCAAACATCGGGCGCGTGTCTTACGCTGTTTATGCTAAGTCGCTAGCTGCATGCTAATGTGCGCAGATGCGTTACTACTCAGCAGTGGCCTTGAATACCCTAAAGTTCAACTTTTCGGAGAGAAGCTTCAACCTGAAGATTGCTCAAGAAAGTTGAACTTTGATGCTCTGTAAAAAAGGGTGGAAGTGCATCTAATCGTGGGAGAACTCTGTTTCAAAGGCTTCAATTTTGCTAACTAAAACGACAGCATAGACGTCATCCGTTCGGCTACGCTCAGGACAGGTTCCCCGCTGCGAACGAATTGAAAAATAAGTCACGGCAGACATAGTGCAGCGGGGATCTCATTGCAATAGTTGATAGTTTTATTACTTTGGTATCAATGAGATCCCAGCCGCCGAGCCACTTGGGCTATTTTGGGTTCTGCGAACGCGGCTGGGATGACGTATATGCATTCGTCTTGGCTAGCAGACGCATATTTTCTACGCGAGGACACTTAGATGATCCTCGTTTTTGTTAGCACCGCTAAATTTCACGTTTGAATGCACTTCTACCCAAAAAAGGTTCTTTGGGATTAATTCTGGATAAGATAGTTTAGAAATCTGTGCCTCTAGGGAATTTCAGTGGTCTTTTTCACGCGAATTACACTAATCTGGCGAATTGACGCGAATTTTTTTGCTTGTTATTCGCGAAATTTGCTTTATTAGCTGAATTCGCGTCCCCAAAGCGACATAGATTGCTCTTTTATGCTGCTCTTATCCAGAACTGAGGTTATTTTTGTTTCCCGATATATGGTGGGCTCCATTCCAAATCCTCAAGAACAAAAAACAGGCTTCTCATTTGAGAAGCCTGTTTTTTGTATAGTCACCTCAGCGGTGGGGTGACGCAAATTTGGGGTGGGCAGCTACGCTGCGCTTGGCCAAAATGCCCAGACGCCGCCAGCAATAAAGAATGCTGCAAACGCAGCAAACGTAGCCACGTTGCTCGCGAGAATTCCCATTGGCCCTGCCATTAGGAGCAATACGCCTAAAATGCTAATTGCCATTGCGATTTGAGTCTTACCCATAATAAACCTCCCCGGTTTTATGTGATTAGCCTTTTGCTAAGGTTGTGCAACATCGCTTAGCTATTTCATATTGCATAGAACTAGCTCAACGATGCTCCTAATTTAGCATTGCCGTTAAGTGATGGCAATTCAATTCGCAGCCAATGTTGAAACAAGTTGACAGCAACTGCTACTTTTGGGCGTGTTCCCAAATGAAACGCATGGACATGTCCAATTTATTGCGTTGCTGCCAGCTTGCCATTCACAATGCGAGGGTCTGTAACAGCATTGTGTGGGAGTAGTTCACCACCGTAGGCAACGCCGTACTGGTCCCACAATTGCTGATTTGTCTTTCCCAGATAATTGCCATTCAAGGTTGCCTGACCTGCTTCGGGATCAATGTCGAAATCTGCTCCGTATGGGATGAAATTCGGCTGCTGTTGGTCAAAATAGAGCTCAGCACCATCCAGCGTGATGGTGTCAGGCGCGACGAGTAGGTTTGGGTCTGGCAAGAAGTTGTCAACGTACATGTCCAGCACAATATTGCGACGTTGGCTGTCGCGACCAGCCACTGCAGTGCCCTCTAACGGGGCAAAGTTTATGGTGTGCATTGTCATGTGACGCTGTTCTTCAATAGGCTCGTGAAACAGCATATCGGTGACGTTTTGCAAGGTGAGGTTAGAAAGTTTCCAGGTGCCTTGGCGGGGCGCTAACAGTCCCACCTCATAGCCTTCAATAGTGACGTTCTCAATAACGCCCGGTCCACTGGTCGCTTCATTGTTGTAATCTACACCCACGCCGATAGCCGCGGTTTGACCGAGGTTATGTTGGAACGGTGCCCCAATGCCAATGACACGAGAATTGCGCAAACTTAGCCCTTCGTTGTAGTTGAGCAAGATTCCGTCGCGTGACCCCCAAACGGTGATGCCGTCAAACACTGGGTTGAGCGTATCAAGATAGGCCTGTGGTGGCGTTGCATGGAAGGCACTGTCAGCACGGTCTTCCCCCATGTAAATGTTGGAGTGGATGTAGCGTGCGCGAAATCCAACGGTGGCGCTATAAGATTCGTTGTTACGTACTTCTGCCAACGGTGCCCACCATACTGGGATCGTATTGCGATTGGTAAACAGGTGCCCATTCGCAATCTCACTCACCTTGACGGTGGCGCGGCCCGTGTCTGGCTCAATTAGACCGTCTGTCCAAAAGATAAAACCATGCGCAGATGCGCCAGCGGAGACATTGTCAATCAGGCTGACGCGAGTCCCTGAGAGCCAGAAGCCGTCTCCATCGTTGCCAAAGTCGCCCCGGTCTAAACCCAAGTCGGGATCAATTGCGCCTAGGTCATCTAGTTGGAAGTAGTCGTTTACGGTTCGAATGGCAATGTTGCCAATCATGACGCCGATTTCATCGCCAGCTTCTGTGTAAAAACCTGCACCTTGGACCCCGTAAGACACGTTGTCAATCATGTTGACATGTGAGGAATGATTGACAAATCCCCAGCCGGGGCTGTCTTGGACAACGCTGCCTTTGAACACAACAGGTGCGCTGTTGGGGTCTGTGCCTGCGCGGTGAACGTGCAATGCATAGCGCCCACGGATGTTCGTTGCCGGTCCGCGTTCAGCAGTGAAATGGATGGGGGACGGCCCAATGTTGCCGGGCACGTCTGGGAAGTCGTAATACCAGTCGTCTAGCTCTTCGCGCTTGTCTGTCCGGCCAAGACCATAAAACCCAGCATAATTGAGATCGACCTGATTGTTGTGCATAAACATGATGTGACCCCGGCGGCGCACATCGGCGGTGTTTTCTGACTCAATGCGAATGTTGCGCGTCAGATTTGCAATCCATAAATTGAGGTCAGCTTTAGGCGGTACGTGATCCCATGCTAACGGCTCGTCTAGCGTCACTGTTGCACCGTTGATTGCTGCAATGTTGCGCACTTCGTCACTGGTGCTGCCTTGTGTTCCGGTAATGACAATGTCGTCGCCAATTTGCCAGCCGATGGGTGCGCTGCTGAGTTGCAGGCTAGTTGTGCCAGCGGTTGGGAACGTGGCGACGGTCACCCGATGTGTTTTGACAGCGCCGTGCATGCTGGTTGGTCCCATCAGGATTGCGCCACGGCTCAATTGCTTCGGATCGACAGTGCGATCTATAGCGCCAAGATCAGCAAAGACAATGCGGGCTGTAACGTTTGGATTGATAGGGGCCGTCGCGGTGCCAATTTCTAACCTGCCATGGTGACCACTGCGAATGGTGTCAACCCATAATGCGGTGTCAACATCTGGCGCAAAGCGTAGTGTGCCTTCAATTTGAATGCTTTTGAAACTTGGCGCGAGTTGGCTGTCAATTGTGACGGTCTGGCCCATCGGAATGAGAATGACAGCATTGTCAGTTGGAATTTGACCGTGTTCCCATGTTGCTGAATTGGTCCAACGCCCAGACGCAGCAACGGTATGTGTAATGTTGAGTGGTGCAGTAGATGACAAATCTGCTTCATCATGGGGCAAGTGGTCTTGTGCATTGTGATCTTCCGAGTCGAATTCATCCTCCTCTTCAAATGCATCCTCTTCCTCCTCTTCAAGAAAATCATCTTCTAGGGGTTCGGTGTCCTCAAATGCTGCTTCAGTTGTAGGCGCACTATTGA
>JAHDBS010000019.1 GCA_020630225.1 Anaerolineales bacterium
TGGCTCCACAATTACTTTGACTTCACTCGTCTGCCCAAATAAATTCGGCAAGAAGTCAGAGATGAGGTTGCTCGCCGTCAGCGTATAGACTGTCGTGTCTAATGGTGAAACTGCAATAGATCCACTGCGTTCTTCCATCTGGCCTAGTTCTGGTTCAATGGTAATTTGTGTAAAGACGGGTGCATCCCAAGAAAGCTCTACACTTTCACCAGCAGCAATTGTTTGCTCAAGCGCTGCACCAGCAGACCTTGCAGACGGCACGTTCAGAGCTAAACCGCCAATATTGACAAGTTGCGGCCCACCTCTAGCCCCCTCTGAGACTTGCTCAGCAGGAAAGTCTGCCGCAACAGCACCAAAGTCGCGAATACGCGGGCGAAATGTAAATGCCACTGACGCCACAATGCAAAACAGAATTAGCAACATAAGCGGCAACCCGATAAGTGGCGCCTGACTGGCTTGCCCCATGCGCTCCGCAGGCGGCTCCATTCCATTCAAGATGGAAACACCCGCATTAAAGTTATGACGTTGCCGACGGGCAGCAAACAACTTACGCTCTTTGGGTAATAGCTCTAAATTCAGTTCTTGCTTTTCACCCGGATCTAAGCGTAATTCGGTTTGTCCACCATATGCCATTCCATCTGGCATGTGAAACATAAACCGAATTGCTTGTGAGCCATCGCTACCTTTCACTAAAAAGTCAGTCGCAACATTCCCACGGTTCATTACCTCAAACTTCACCGTTCCTGCGTTTTTACGATAACGAATAGTTTGATCACGCGGTGCCATATCCCCAATCGTAAACTCACGAAATGGCGCAATATCAATTGTGCCGTACATGACAGCACGTTCTTCGGGATAGTCAGGTGATGTCACCCAAATTGAGAAATAATCTTCGCCGGCTGCACTTTCATAGCTCCGCGGCGGCGTGACGGTAATCCGAATTGTCTCTTTTTGACCTTCAAATAGATTAAGCTCAGGCTTGTCTATGCTGACCCACTCGGGTGTCAACCCAACAACTTGTGTCACAAAGGTCCCAACCAACATCCCACCGTTGGTGATGGTGAATTCGATTTCGACCTCGTTCTCAACCTCAGTTTCGAATAAGCGCTCTGGCATACGGGTGACAATAACCTTAGAGGTTTCATCCGACCCTAGACTGGTGTCATCATAGCCATTAGGAAGTAGTGCGGCTGAAAGCGCTGTTGAATTGGCAGCCGTCAAAACCGGCTCAACCTCAATTGCGACCTCTGACTTTGGGGTTGACGTTACAACAGTTGCCGATTGCGTGCTGTTTGGCACGCCACTTCCAAGCACAAATACCGTATGCCCTTCAATTTGAAGTTCATCGTCACTAGTGACAAACAACGGTCTATCTAACGGCTGCTCCAGCCCATTAATCGAAACAGCTAAATGGTCTACCAAGCAAGTTAACATCGCTGGGCGTTGCACTACATCTAACACCGCAACAGAGACATTGTAACCATTGGCTGCGATCTGAATATTGTCAGTTGTCGCAGCGCCGATGTAAATCAATCCCGACTGAGGCAGCTCTTCTATGAACGCAATGTGCCCGTCAGGGGCGATATGTTGTACAGAAATTGGAGAATTACTCATATTAATTTGCAGAGAGCTTATGGCTGCGTAGGGACAACTGTGGTTTCGACATTTGCAATCGTCAAGCCTTCATAACTAAACGTAAGCGTCAGCTTCTTGTTTGCTGCAGTAATACAAGTTGCTGGCAGGTCTTGGGTTACAATTTTTGTATCTGTAAAGTTTGTGGCAAGTGGGGTCTTTACCGCAACGGATGTTGTACCATCTGGACACTTGATGGTGACCGTAGCGTCATCGCTTTTCCCAATAAAATTCGTACCCTTAATCGTTACAGAATATGCCGTTGCTGGCACAGGCGTCCCACCTCCTGTGGTATCAGTCCCTGCTTGAGCAGACAGATCAATCGTACCAACAACAGATGTCACGTTTGGCGCTGGTAAAGTAGTTACATTCGGCGTTGTCAGCGCTAAGCCTCCCGAAATCATTTCTACCGTTAGTGCCTTATTTGCTGAGGTAATACAGTTCGCGCTAATTTGGCCCGTAATCGTCAGTCCATCAGCGGCAACTGTTTTTGAGGTTGCAGCAGTGCCATCACCACACTTAACTGTTGCCCCAGCAGGAATATTTGTCCCGGTTATTTCATATTTCACTGCCGCAGAATTTCCAGCTGGCGTCGCACTGCTCCACAAGGGAACACCTATGCCGCCTGGCGATAGTTCTTCGTTTGTTGTTGTTGAAATTTTTACTGCAGTGATAGTTGGCGCAGCCGCTTTAATTGCAGCCGTTTGTTCGGTTGTAACTGGGGTCGTTGGTACCTCCAACGTTAGTTTCTGATTATTGGCAGTAAGACAGTTGGCAGGTAAGGTGCCTGTAATTGGGCCATTGCCCGTTGGCGAAATTACTGTTGTTACAGCTGCGTTCGGACACCTTACCTTTGTTCCAGATAAACCTGCACCCGAAATAGTAAACGTCAAGCCATCGGCAGAGCCACTAGCTGCCGTGATCAGCGGAACGCCTGCATTGTTTGCATCAGTTTTTGTTGAATCAAACAATTCATTCGTGCCATCTTTGATGACTAACTTACCCAATTGGTAAGCGTCTATTGAATGTGTGCTGCGTGGAATTTTGAGCGTTCCCGCCGCACCTCCAAAAGCAAACTGCAATGCTAATGCCGTGTTATCTTGGGTAATACAATCAACTGGCAACGGAATAGAGGCGGTAGTGGCTGAACTTGACGTAGAAGTTGCTGTCGTTGAACCATCAGCACAGGTTGCAATAACGGGCATACTACTAAAGTTTGCCCCCGTCAGCTTAAGGGTTAAGGCAGGCGAACCAGTTGCGGTCAAGGCAATAGCCCCCGTAGTTCCTGCTGCAGTGCCATCCGAGGCAAATTCTACCGTTGCTCCGTCTAACAACTCTGTTTTATCAACCCTAGGCACAGGAATATTTTTGACGCCGATTGTAGCCTCTATGGTGAGTGCAGGAGAGATCCCATCGTTGTTTTCAACAGTTAGTTTTTGCAAGTCAGATGCAAAACAGTTTGTAGGCAATGTTCCAGTAATCGTTTGCGGAGTTGCGGAGCTATCTATCGCGCTTACCGTGGCATAAATAGCTGTACCACCAGACGTATTTGGACACTTGACTTTTGTGACTGTTGCATTTACAAAGCCACTGCCTTCTATGGTGAACGTGTAGCCAACCAAATCTCTAACAAGCGGATGGGTACTGCCCACCTGCACTTGGGTTGGCGGTGTAGTTGCTGGAGTTACCTGGTTATTTGGATCACGAATATCTAGCGAAGTGAAGGTTGGTGCTGGCGGTATAACGCGCACGAACACAGTTCGTTTGACAAAAGTATTAAAAGTTTCAACCGGTGGGCTGCTTGTTGTGTCTTCAACTTTTGCCGAAAGTTCAAACGAAGCATATTCGTTCCCAGAATAGCCAACGGCATGAATATCCACAGGGACACAATTACTAGCCGACTGACCAGCAGTTACTGTTTTGGTACTCTGTCCAGCGCCATCAAAGTCAGCAAAATTCGCAGCTCCAGCACGCATGTTGACATTCCGAACTGCAAACTGTTCACGGCTTGCAGTTGGGACTTCATCAATTGACACATAATATTTTTCTGTAGCGCCTAAAGTGATGTCTGGCAAAAGATTTGTTATTGCCTCCGCTGACCCTGCGTGCGCGACCCGGTTAGCTGCAGTACATGGTGTACCACTAAAGATTTGCAAGTCAAAGTTTTGAACAGAAAAGTCTTTTGTAGCGCTTGGCTGTGATGCTTGCACCGTCCAAGCAGTATATGTACCCGACTCTTCTAAATAATTAGGCGGCACGCTAAATTGTACTGAACCGCTGGCACCAGCAGTACAGGTCCCAGCAGTTGGAGGAATTTGAACGGGGCTTTCGCCAAATTTTGCACTTTGCCAATGTAGGACAATTGGAATACTACAGACTAATTCTTCACCAGCAGGAGGACGAACAGTAATGGTAGCGGCATCTTTTTGGCCAGCAATCAACAGCTGGGTTGTTTCAATCAAAACATTAGATGCATCAAAAATGGGGAAAGTTGGGTTTTCAACTTTCAAATTAACCACATTTGTTGACGCCCCTCCACCAGGCAGCGGGTTGATTGCTGTCAAGCCATAGGTGGCAGCATTGTCGTTATATTCCACTGGGAATTTAACTGTTGCAGATGTCTCGGTTGGTGTGCCATCAACCTTCAATATCTGACCGGCCAACATAAACGTCGTCTCTGGTAGAAAGCCTTCGCCCTTAATTTCAAACGAAATCCCTTCGGCTTGCAGCGTTGCATCGGCGTTATCTACCCCATTTGTTACATCAGTAAGCTGAATTGTGCTTACTGAGCCATCGGTTGTAGTTGTTGTGCCCGTAACCACGCTACAGGTACTGTCTGTTGAGCGACAGAACTCCGTAATCTGCGGTTTTGGATTGACGGCGCTCATCTTGAACTGGACAGTACCAGAGGTTCCACCGCCCGGAGAAGGATTAGTAACCGTTACGTTACGACACTCATCGCTACCACAGTTGTTGCCATCATCTGTATCGCTCGCTAATAATGCTTCTGGCAACACCACTTCAAGCTGACTTGAACTAATAAACGCAGCAGGCAGCGGTTCACCATGCCAGTTGACCGTAGCACCCTTAACAAAATTACTACCACTCAATGTTACCGACTGCCCTGCACTGTCCACCTGAACAACATTAGGACTCAGACTAGACAACTCTGGGGATGGATTGACTAAATTGAATAATTGGCCACCGCTTTCGCCGCCGCCAGGTGCCGGATTTGTTACCTTGAATTCACCACTTGAGGCCACAGCTAATTGATCCCCAGGAACAATTGCAATTAGTTCAGAGGCACTCACAAAACTTGCCGGAACAACAGTCCCATTGAAGGTAACCGTAGATGTTTCCAGGAAATTTTCACCCACAAGTTTTACCGGTAAGCTACTGGCTCCGACCTTATCACTTGAAACTGGGTCTAACGCATTCAATACAGGGAGCGGATTATTCGCAATTACCTCAAAGGTTTTACTGGCGCGCAAGTCGCCATTGAACGCAGTCAGGACATACAAGGTACGTTCTGTAACAACTGTAGATATTGAACCATTTGGATCTAATCCACCGGTATCGAGGCTGCCCCCCTCAATGCGCACATCGGTAATTGTGCCTGCACCATCAACATTGACTTCCCATTTCAAGTTTGCACTGCTGCCTACAATAACTTCAGCGTCACCATCAAAAGCAGCAATAACAGGTGTACCTGGTTGCGGCGTTGGCGTTGGCGCAGGATCAACAATGACCTGACGCAGCTGATTTACGCTGGCTTCACCTGTATCTGCAATCAGCACATAGTCGGTGTTTCCTGTCGGTGCTTGCTTAAGTTCTCCTTTTGGCGGTAACTCACCCAATGGGTTGATCGTAATTGAATTTACATTCGCCACATCCCAAGATAATGTCACCGTTTGTCCTGCTGTAATTCGCAATGGACTAACACTAAAGTTTGCGATTTCTGGCAATGGCAATGGCGCTGGTGGCTCAGCTGAAGCAGACACTGTTACGGTCTTTTGTATTCCACTTTCAGAGGTATAGCGGTTCTTTGCAATAATCGTGAATGTTGTCGTTTCGCGGATCTTAAATTTACGACCAGTTGCGTAATCACTTGGCTCTAGCGTTTCGGCTGACCCATTGATCACTAACGACGCTTCGTCAGCTTGGCGAATGTTCCAGCTTAAAACAATTTCATCATCAAAGAAGACGTTAGTCCGATCTGCAGACAATTCAATAATTGGCATGTCAGGCAGTACAACGATTTGCGTTTGTTGTGTACGTTCGCCAATGGCTGGGCTAAGTGCTTTTAGTGGACTTTCAACAACGAGCTTATAGTTCGTTGTATCCAAGGCTGGCACTTCAATGCTGCCCTTTTTAGTCTCCATTTCTCCAATTGGCTCAATAATGACTTTTCCAAACGGCACCCACACATCCCATGAAATGGTGAGGGTTTCACCTGAAGGAACCTCTAAAGCAAACCCAGTGGGAATGGCTTCTTGTGGAAGTGGGGCAAATAATCGCCCACCGATCGTATTTGGCGCGTAAGCCTGATCATCAGATGCTTGCGGCACAACATTGCCATTGGTCGCTACAATATCAAAGGTACGCACACGCGGCATGATCGCGAAAGCAGTCCCAGCAGCAAAAATCAACATCATTGCAATCGCGAAAAGCGGACCGAGCAGTGGCTTTATCTTTGCCTCACCTACAATGGCGCGCTCTGCTTGCCCTGTACCTGCTGGGGTAACCTTCAAGTTATAGTCATGTTTCCCGGCGCCTAGTCCAAAAACAGGATGCTTAACCGGAGAAACATGCATTTTGATGAACTTCTCTTGATTGGGTGCAATCTCTATGTCTTTTTGAGAGGTATAAACCGCATTCCCAGTTTCATCTCGTGAACCTGTTTCAAATTCAAAAACAAGTTCTTGCTTCGTATCTTCCCCTTCAAGTCGATAAATCACTGGCGCGTTACCAAGGTTTAGAATACCGACACCAACATCCCCTAGCTTCTCGCGGTAGGTTACGGTTACATTCTGAGGTGCCAAATCTGAAACTTGGTAGTTATAGAATGGATCAATGGATAGCGTCGCACCCAACACTGCTTGTCGGTCTGGGTGCTCCGGGGAAGTAATGCGGATGGCAAAATGATGATCGCGTGCTTCTGAGTCAGGGTGTCGCGGCGGCATGACTGCAATCACAAATGTGCCTTTCTCACCTTCTGGCAGATTACGCACAGGCGGCTTAATCGTGACCCAATCCTTGGGTAAACCATCCACCTCAATGTGAAATGTAGCAACTAAGTCACCACCATTGGTGACAGACACCTCATAATTACAATTATTCTCAACCTCGACCCGCGCGATGCGATTCGGCGCGCTAGCCACAATAACTTGGTCAGAAATATCTTCAGGAATCCCTTCGTAGTAAGTAACTGAAGCTTGATCTTCAGGCTCTGAATTCTCAACAGCGTTAGTGGGTAAGCTTGTATTTGAAACGACGGCAACAGGCGCAGGCTCTTGTACTTCAATTGCCGCTGGTCCAGTCTGTACCGGCTCTACGCCAACTGCATCTGGCACAGCAATCAACATATAATCGCCAAAGGTCAGCACATCCCCAAATGCTAAATCTGTTGGGGTCCCAAAAACCAACTCTTTTCCATTAACAAAAGTTACTAACTGCGCAGCTGCGGCCGTAACAGTCAATCTGTTATCCGCTCCAATTTCAATGTACAGTTGCGGATCACCTGCTTGAGGATCATCAAGCTGAATATCATTATGCTGGCCATAGCCCAATAACAACGGCTGATTCCCTAACCCGTGTTGGGAGACTGTTCCAGTTGGGTGAAAAATTTCAATAGAAAGATGAGTGGTCATTATTGTTTGAAAAGTCAGCTAGTTGAGTTGAGCTATTGCTACAATGCGCAGCAATATAGTCATACCAATATATTAGCTTTATAGATTGGGCTTAATTTAGGGGTAAAACAAAAAAAGAGCAGGAACTTTTCCTGCTCTCCGTTAGTCATTTTTCCTTGAACCAATTGTTTACAAACATATTAGCCACTTAAGATTGTTGGCTCACGTCATCAAAAGACTCATCAAAAAGGCCTACTAGACCAGCACGTAGTGCGTATTTTGCCGCCTCGACCCGATTCGCAACTAGCAATTTGTTATAAAGATTACTAAGCCGATTAGAAACTGTTTTATTTGCAATTTGTAGGCGTTGGCCAATTTCTTTATTGTCCATACCAATCCCAATCATTTTCAAAAGTTCTAACTCCGACTCAAGCAAATCGTCTAAATTAGAGGCGTACTCTGCTTGTCGGTTCTCACGTAATTCTTCACGCATAAAGTTCATGATGTCATCATCAATAAGCACCCCACCTCTGGCAACTGCATTAATCCCATCAATCAAATAGCGTTCAGTAATAGCATCCTTATATAAATATCCATGCGCACCAAACCGAACGGCAGCAATAGCCTCTACGCGTTCATTTAACGCTGTCAAAATAATAATTTTGGTTTCCGGTGCACGGCGCATAATTTCTTGCGTAGCCTGCATGCCATCCATATAAGGCATATTTAAATCCATCAACACAATATCGGGCTGAAGTTCAAGCACTTTCTTAACCGCAATATCACCATCAGGCGCTTCTCCGACAACGTCAAACCGATCCTCTTGTTCTATAGACAAACGCAATCCACTACGGAAAAACTTATTGTCATCGACAATGAGAATTTTTACTTTTTCAGAGATTTCTGCACTCATGATTTACTCCCCTTTCAAAAAAGAATAGTGTATTGAAAGGCCAAATTGTGTTTTTGAACCATTAGAATTTGGTTCTAATGCGCCATATTTCACTAAGTTACAGGGACATTTCCCTATAGCGATATACTTTTACGCTTTATACTTGTTCTGTATGTACTTATTGATTCCATCATCAATTAGTCACCTAGCATTCTTGACGCAAGCAATTTGGCTGCTTGTCTTGGTTGTGGCAATTTACCGACGTACCGAGATCAAGCCACATAAGCGGATTGCACTGTACCTAAGCCGACTGCTAGTGGTTATTGTCATTTACCAGTTAATGACACTGCTCATTGGGATGGCCGCTACACCTGCGGCTTACGCACTGCGATATGGCACATCTCTATTTAGTATTGTTCTCTTCTTTACTATCTATCGGCTAATTGTCGAAATTGACCCAAGCCTTTTTTCATCGGCACAAAATCGGCGCTATAAGCAACTAGCATTTGCACTATTCTTATCATTCGTCGGTATTGAAATTAGCTATACCCTCTACCGACTAGCCCCGCTGTACAACACAGGCTCCTTGGTTATTACAACTGAAACCGTTAGTCAAATTGCGCAGCGACGCCCATTTATTTTAGAAATACCGCTCATCGCTTCAATTTGTATGAGCTATATTGCATTAGCACGGCGTTTTCGTATTGCCTCACAAAAGCAAGCACAAAGCCCTTCGGTATATGCAAAGATACCCACTGCCCCAGATAGTAAAGAAATTTTCAGAGGGCTGATGTTCAGCCTGTCATTGATCTTAGTTGTCCCTTTGGTTTTCATTCCAAGAAGCAACACCATTACTAGCTGGATCAATACGGGCGTAGACACGGTAATTATTTTGGCAAACTTCGGTCTTACCTTTATAGTGCTCCAAGGTAACCGCCAAATGGTGACATTTTTAGGCAGGTTAGTTGGCGCAGGCGTTAGCGTTTTCCTTGGTTTAGCCAGCATCCTCGGCTGGGTGTTTGCACTGCGCTATTCAGAGACTATTGCCCCAGACTTAGACCTTGCCCACCTCAACGCCCATTTTTCTTTTGGGTTCAGCACTTTCATTGAAACCCTACCCTACCGCGCCGACATTCATATGCTGCTTTTACCTGTGGCTTATTTCGTTGTCATCGGCAGCTTTGTTGTTGGTCTTGCCCTCTTGGCATACTATCGTCGTATTCTCATCAATCCATTGTCCAACATACTGTCGGGGATTAAGGCTGTCGAAGGCGGTAACTTAGATGCGCAAATTACTACGTTTCAAAACGACGAGTTAGGCCAAATTGCAGTTGCCTTTAACAATATGTCACGTCGGATCTCGCGGACAAACGACTCCTTCAAGCGTTATCAAGCACGACTAGAAGAAATTGTCGAACAACGAACCGATGCACTACTGCAAGAGTCTGAGCAAAGAAAAGTTCTCGAAATTCAGCAAGCTATTCAAACTGAGCGTGAACGCATTGCGCGTGAAACCCATGATGGCCTCATGCAGCGCATTGCCGGCACAAAATTACGTATTGCGCACTGGCATCGACTTGTAGATTCAAGTCCGAGCCAAATGCACACCGAGTTAGACGAACTCGAAACGCAACTTGTCCTTGGCACTATTGAATTACGTCAGCTCATCAATGACCTCAACTTTGATGCACTAAAGCACGACTTACAGGACGCCCTAACACCAGTGATTTATCACGGTCAAAAAGCTTACGAGCTTAAGATCCACGCTGATATTGATTTAAATGAAGCGCGTCTTACCGCAAGCCAAAGCCACGAGTTATTCCGCATTATCCAAGAAACAATTTCAAATTGCGGTAAGCATGCGCATGCACAAAATTTATGGATAGCAGCTTATGACGCCGCTATTGATGATCATTTCGAGCTTGTTATCCAAGATGATGGCATTGGGTTTGACCTGTCCGCTATCGATCTCAACACAAGTATGGGTATTCGTAACATCAGAACTCGAACGAAAACCCTCAACGGCGAAGTGCAATTTGACTCTGTTATCCAACAGGGCACTACGCTTGCATTTCTCTTTCCTTACGCAACTGAGATTGACTAACGCACTACGTCAATCTTCAACTCAATTTTGTTTGACGCCCCGCCACCTGGCTCTGGATTCCAGACATCAATCAAATATGCTTCGGTTGGAATATCTAAGAGGCTATCTAACTCAATCGCTAAGATAAGCTCGGTAGACGAAATATATTCACTCGCAAAGTCATGATCACTCACGCGAACAACCGAAACTGGTAAGAAGCCTGTCCCGACAATCCGAATTCGAACAATATCGTTTTCAAGCAAGCCTTCAGGTGTAGGCGCAATAGTCGCTGTTGGCACAGGTGTTACTGTTCCCGTTGGCACAGGTGTAACCGTTGGCACTTCAGTTGGCACTGCTGTAGGCTTCATCAATAGCTCAGTTGGATTGATTGACGAAATACTTGGCACCGGGTTTTCAACTGCCAATTGCAGCGTATTTGATAGTGTAGTGGCAGCACCTGGTGAATACACATTGATGTTATGTGATGTCACAGCACTCACATCTGCTACAGAAAGCTCTACTGTAACCGTATTAGGATCTAAATATACTGTTGGACGGACAGCATTATTGACGCGAACAACAGACTCTGGCGAAAACCCTTCCCCATAGACCGTAATCGTCAGCGGACGGTCCGATACAAACGTCTTTACTTCAGACAATGACGCTATCTGAGGCGTAGGCGTGTCCTGCACCACTTGTAAAGTCTTTGAAGCACGACACTCACGATCGGTTGCAATCAGCGTTACATTGGTGCTGGTATCTAAGAACTGTGTCCAACTGTCCTGATTGGCAAAGCCATCAATCTTGCCAACAATAGGGCCGCGTAACTCAACATCTGTTGTAGTACCCTCAATGTCCCAAGTAAACGTCACTTCTTCAGGGCGATTAGACGTTACAAACGTTTGCGGGTCAGCCTCAAAGGTTAGAATGAGCGGATCACTACATGGCTCTTCTGTAGTTTCCACCTCAGCCTCTTTTTCATCTTCAGTCTCATCGCCCTCATCTTCAGTGTCATCAGCATCAGAAGCGCTAACACTAGGCGGCGGATTGTCAGCCACCTTTGGACGAACAATAACTTGCCTGACAAGCTGCACTTCTTTGTTGCCATTGACCGCAGTCAGGATATATGACGTGGACTGCTGAGGAATTTGGATTAATGATCCTTCGGCTGCAAGTTGTCCAACCGGCCTAATTGTGACCTGATCCACCCCAGACACATTCCAATTTAGCTCTACGCGTTGGCCAGCTGTAATTGAGCTTGGGGAAACTGTAAACGACTCAATTACTGGCTCCGCAACGAGACCAGAATTGCTCGCGCTAGGCTGTGATGATGCGATTGCCGGTGCATCTTGCTCTCCAACAACAGGTCTAGCACCATCGCCTAAAACAACAATTGTCTTAGATGCAACAACGCCGTCTTCATTTGTATGGCGATTGTACGCCCGCAAAATATAAGTACTCGTTTGCGTTGGCGACTCTAGTCGCGTGCTGACATGCTCTGCAGCACTCAACTCCTCAACAACACCATTGATATCAAGCGTTAGGCGCGTCGCATCGCCAATCTCCCACCACAAGTTGACAGGCTGCCCGGCGACCACTGTATCGACATCGGAGAAAAACTTGATGCTTGGCAAGTTCCCGTCTACGTAGACTGTGACTTGCTCTTGATCTCCAAAAAAACCTGGGGCAATATCAGAGAGAAAATTCTCTGCGATTAGCAAATAGCGCGTGTCGTGATCTGGCTGTAAACGCGCAGAGCCACTTGAGCCAAACAAGTCACGACTTTCTGGCTCTAAGCGTAGGCGCGAAAACGGCGAGGCGACCCAAGACAACACAATTGTGTCGCCAGCAACGATCACTGTTTTATCTGCATCAAAGTCTGAAATACGCGGTTGAATTCCAAATAGCCCGGCAAACGCAATTAAGCTCGCACACAACAAGATTCCAAGTTTTCCAAACAAGGGTCGCGCTGTAACAGCAATGCTAGTAGAGCTAAGCCCTTGATCGCCTCCAATTGCCTGGGCCTTGATCGTCAGTAAAGACTGTGGTGTATTCCATTGCAGCCAACGTCTTCTTAGTGGCTTAACATAGACATTTACAAATTTTTGCTCGCCAGGCTTAACACTAAATTCCGTCTGCCCTGCATATTTTTGTTTTTCGCCTTTAAGCTGTAAATGGCACTGATTATTTTTGTCATCTACCTGCGTTTCCACTCGAAAAACCTGATTCTTATTACCAAGGTTTCTTAGTGGAATCTGTGTTTTGGCCTGTTTCTTACGCCAACCAATGTCTAAAGTTTCTAAGGTTGGGGTTCCAAGCGAGTAGCTAGTAAACGCTTCAAGCTCGAACGTTGCTCCAAGCTCGACTTTGGGACCTTCAGCGCGTGTTGAGGAGGCTCCAATTACAAAGTGATGATCACCTGCCAATCTTGTTGAAGTACGATCTGGGCAGACACGTACTTGTACAAACAGAGACTCACCTGGGCGCAATAATCCACTCTTTGGTAGCACATCCACCCATTCTGCAGGCAACCCAATAACGCCAAACTCCATTGTTTCCGACCATGAACTAGTGTTCGTAACCATAAGTTCAAAGTCTGACCGATTGTCAACTGACCCGACCTTAATCCGCTGTGAAAGCTCTAACTTACAAAGCGGAGACGGCTTATCTGGAGGACGCGAATCAAAACTTAAGGCTCGCGCAAGTTCATCTGGGGAGTGTTTTTTTCCAGCCTCAACTGGTGAGGTCGTTACTGGCTTTACTGGCCCCGATAGTGATTTTGCTTGTTCTAACAATACAAACATCAGCGTCGTAGCGCCAATGTTTATCGCATCGTTTGGAAATAACTGAGTTGGAGGAGGCTCTTGCTCTGCCTGGTTTTGACCCGCAGGCAAGGGAAAGACATTAATATGCGACGATTGTTTTTCAATTCCCAAAAATGGCGTCATTAAGTCAAATGGTTGCTCTGTCACCACATGACACCGCTGATTAGGACCAATTACAAATCGCTCGGGGGCACTATCTAATTCAATTGTTTCGATACGCCCATCTGGCAGTAATAACTGCAGCTGGGTGTCTTGTAACAAATTGCTCATCGTGATTAATGTCTAAATTACCAATACTCTTAGTTAAAAAATTACAGAAAGCGGTTTTCAGTCCGCGCGGTTGCTAAATTCGAAGTCACTAAAGAACGTAAACAAAATATCGAAATGCAACTAAAAATAGCAAGAATGCCACTAGTGTTACGATGATTGGCAACAGCCTAACGCTCAGGGGTACACTTGGGATCATTGCTTTGAAAGAACTCACCTTACGCTTGTCTAGACTGGGTGCTTTCGTAAGCGGAATTGACACGACCCGCACCCCATATTGATCATCCTTCACGCGTTTTCGCCGTGACATGTGCAACGTTAGCGAGATAGCTTCACCAGGCATTAATTCTGGCGTCACTAACCAATCAGCATAATCTTGCCAAGCATGTGCGGCTGCAGTCACACTGGCGGAGCTTGACGTGCGCGCAGGCGCTGTTGGTCTTGGTGCTACGCGTTGTTCCCGCTGTTGCGTTTTAGCAGCAGGTGTAGCGCCACGCAGCTTATTAACTTGCGCCGTAGTTCTTTGGGCATTGCGATCCAAGTTAGAGACTTCACGACTCGCTGCCGCTAATTGCTTCAGCGGCGCACCGATGCGCTTTGGCAATAACCGCGCAACAGACCCCATTACTTGCCCAAATGCCTTGTTTGCACCCATCGCACGCTCACGCTTCTCAGCTAAGTTAGCTTGCTCTTTTTCCGCTACTGCAGGCTCAGCCACTTGACTTGCTGTAGGGGCAGGCGGTCGTTGCGCAACTGGCGCAGTCGTTGCTGTACGCGGCTGTTTACTTAGAAGTTCAGTTGAAACTTGCGGCAATGTTTGCCCATTTAGCTGAGTCTTAATTCGCAATGCAGACGCAACATCTTCTACTGACACAACATAACGGCTCTTCACATTGCTGCGGTTGGCAATATCCAATACAAATGGTTTTTGGACAATATTCTTTTGCCGTTTCAATATGGCATTGATGGCAAGCAGGCTTAGCAGTGCCGTCAGTGCCATTGCTCCACCGGCTAATGTCAACTGCACCGTACGTTGTTGGAATACAGAGGTAATATGTTCAATGCGTGAATGCGTGCGTGTTTCTCGCCCTAATCGATCTACGATGACCGCTGTCAATTCATATTCACCTTGCGCCAACATTTCAGTAGTTAGCTGTGTCGAATAAGGAGGACTATCGAATCGCTGTAAAAACTCATCATTGATGAAAAAGGCAACGGTTTCAATCTGTTGCTCACCGTCAAACTCAAGTGCAAGCTCTTGTGCTTGGTTTGGACCTAATTCGTAGCGGCTTTGCGAAAATCTAGCAGATGTGACAGGAGTCTGTACAAATGTTATGGGCGTATCAATGCGCCCATAATTACCTGCAGTGTCACGCGCAATCGCAGTAAAAGTATGGTCACCTAGTCCAAATAATGTAGTGTTGACTTCGTAAACAAACGGCGCGTTATATAGCGTCTCTTGCTGAACATCATCAATGTATATCTGGACTTCTTCAATCGGTGCTTCTCCATTGGATTGCGTTACAAATTTGAATAAGCCAGAGACACCGTCTTCTGGAACGACTGGTAACCCCAGTCCGATTTTTGTCGACACAACCGGAGCTGCTGTTGAACCAGTCACGGTCCCATCTGAAACAGTGTGGGTCACCTCAAGTGTAAGATCATTAGGAAGCGAATGCGAAGACACATAACTCAACCGATATGCATTCCGGAGTGTTGCTAATAGTGTCACTGCTTGTGAGACAAGCCCGTCAACACCTGTGTTAATGTAGGTAGCTCCGCCAGTTGCTCTGGAAATTCCAGACAAACTCTCAAGCGTTTCATTATCTCCGAGGCCAAATACATAGACGGTTGTATTTGCTACACGTGAACTGCGCGCCAACGTACTGAGCGAAATAACGCCTTCTTCAAACTCCCGATTTGTCAACAAAAAGACCGTACGCTTTTGGTCAGGCGCTTCTTCAAGGCTCCAAATAGCCTCTGCTACGCCATCAAGCACAAAATTCAAGTCACGTTCAATACCTTCTATGTTGTCAATACTTTCAAAAACGACATCATTTGGGTCCCCTAACTCTGCAATGATTTCAACCCCATTGCCAATAGACAAGACTTCTACTTGATCTGTATCTGTAAGATGACCAATCAATTCTTTGGCCATTAGCTTCATATCAGCAAGATCGTCTTCATCAGTGGTTGCGTCCAACACAATTGATAGGGATACATCTACATCATTCAGATAGTCCAAGCTAAGAAAATCGGCTGGTACTTCAACGCTGTTCTCAACAATCCCAAGTTGATCTACCGTAATTGGCGTTTTCAGAATTCCCGACTTATCAACAATAGCAAAATCTAACTCTACAAACGGAAAGCGGCTAGTGTCAGACTTAATAATTTTGACAAAAGTGTTCGTAAGAGTAGACTCGTTAGATTGTGCGAATGAGGCAGGCGCAAATACAAAACCAGCAACAGCAAGCACTGCTACCAACAAGCGTTTTATTTGCGTTATTTGTATATCGTTCAACATGTCAATTACAGTTCTTTGAGGACTACATCGTGGTCCAAATATTCCATTACTTCTAACGATTCGGTAATTACAGTTAATTCACCAGGGTATGACTCAGGTGCACTTATGTAAACGCGTAAGCGCAGTGGTCCAGCTAGCGTCTCTGGTGATTTTGGGTGTGAAATCTCTATTGGCACCCGCTTTTCAGCACCAGCAAATAGAATTGGACCTGGGCCAATTTCAATGGAGTCTTCTGGCAACCCTTCCACACCGATTTGAAATTGAACATTGCCTTGATCACCTAAATTCATAATCAACAGGCTGGCTTCAATTACCATATCTGGCGTTAGCTGACGATGTGAAAGCGCTAATTGCGCACCTATTTTGTCGGAAGACTTTACATTCCCATTAGATGACTGCCGTGTACGCGCAGTGGGTGTCAGCGCTTTGGCTTCACCTTGAATTTGCACCTTGAACTCGCCAACATGGAGTGTGCGCCCGGTATCAAAGTCAATAAACGCCCGCGGGGGGAGCGCTTGTCCATCGGCATCAACATCTGCTTGTGACAGATTTACAACCCGATATTTCCCAGTTGATGGATTTGGCAAAATTTGAATATGGCGCGGAGAGACACCGCCCCCTCGGGATGGTTCAAGCACTACATCGTTATGAGGGCTACTGCCCAAATGCAACAGATTTCGCTTTATTGCAAACTGCTTTGTCCAGCCATCTTTGTCTGTTACATAAATGAAGTTTTCGCTCATCAATCTTTCCAATCTACTCAAAAACTAATCTTAATAACTGCACAACTCAAAGTTCGTCTGCCACTAGCAACGAATTTTCATAGTACCGCTGTAGCCGCTGATCAATTTCAATCTCAATCTTTTGCTTGATCATCGCGGCACTCCCCGCATAGGGTTCACCATCAACTGTTTCGGTAATTTCACCTGCTTGCACTTTAGCGAAGAAATACTCCGCTAACTGCTGTCGTGTATCTAAAAGCGCGAGCTGTTGCAGAACGAGATTATCAACTTGATCAAACACGATAATTTCGTGTCTCATATTCACAATTTGTAACGAGCCTGCTTGTAATTGTTTTTGCACAAGCGCCGTTGTTTGCGGTAGCCCTTCACCTAATTGTTTTGCTAGTGGTAATTCCCAGTAATGCAACTCAACTAAGTTTGTGCTGTGAGCAAATCCACGCACCAAGTTGCGCTTTAGAATTTCAATATCATCAGGGTCTTGAGCGTCAGCTGGCTCTTGCAACAATGCATAACTTTCTGCAGCGAGCCGTTCAAATTTCACAGCATGTGGCCAATTTTCCTTTAGAACAGCAAAAGCAGCCTTTGTTAAAGGATGCGCAGATGTAATTGACGTGCCTGAACGATGTATATATTCAATTCGCTCAGCATTATTAAGACCATTCTCTGGGACAGTTTCTGGTGCAATGGAAGATGCAAATCCCAGATCTGCGGTGACTACATCTGTATCTAATTCGCGCCGAATATCAATGTTTGCATGACACAGCAATGTCTGGCGAAACGCATTACTACTGAAAAAATCTAGATATTGTTCGTGATCAATAACCGATTTTGAATTTTCAGCCAGAAAAGCATCTCGGCTTGAGTCTTCAGACTGCTGCCAAACAACGCCAGACCCATAGGCATTCGCCAGATATTGCAGATCAAACTCAGATGCCAAGGCAGTAAAGTCTGAAAAATAAAATGGATCATTAATATCTTCCATAAAATCATGGAACATATACGTATCGGTTTGGTTCGCTAGCAACTCGGACGCCTGTCGCAGTGCCATCTGGTGGGCATTCATTGTTGCCGGTTCTGATGAAAACTCAAAAGAATTCAAAAGAGCCCGAGCCGCCTGAATCTTTTCAGCAGGATCAGTCAGATTACGCACATGGAAATTTATAAAGTCACGCGTAATTCGAAACAAGTGCCAACCGGGTAAAACGTTATAGCTGATATATGCCACCCCGTTTGGCTGCATATAATCTCTACAAATTTCTAGAGTAGCTTTCTGGGCAGACTTAGGAATCCAGCTAAACACCCCATGCGACATAATGTAGTCAAATTTGCCGTCTAGCAATGTTTTGTAATCTACAATGTCACCATGAATAAGCGTAATATTCTGAATACCAAGTTCTGCCATTGCAGCACGACCACTTTCAATTTGAACCTGCGATAAGTCGAGGCCAATAAATTCCGCATTTGGCAATGCCATTGCCATGGGAATCAAGTTCCCCCCATCTGAACATCCTATTTCTAAATATCGGCAGGTGTTGATGTCTGGGGCATCTATTCCACTAATACGCCCCAACAACTGCAAATACATCGGATGCGTTGCGGTGAATGCCCCACTTGGGTAAGGAACTAAGTCGTAAAGTGTTGGTGTTTGCATACTACGGGCAAAATACTGACTTCAGTCTCCTAAGCTGACTTACTGTCTTGCATACTTTTCAAGCGTAACCCTAGTAACACAGCGAACACAATAGATGCAAAGGCGCCATATATTGCCATTCGCATTGCTTCAACAGGAAAGTCAAATCCCGTGGCAGGCAACGTTTCTGGGGTCAGTGTCATTAGACTAAATTCTGTAATTTGCGCAGGCATCTGCCAAATTTCACCGCAAACTTCGGTATGAATGCCATGCACACCACGCAAGTTAGGCGCAAGACGCAATGGCTGCCATATACTGTCTGCAAAGACGCCTACACGTAAGTTTGCAACCCGTCCGCCAGCAGCAGCAAGATCCCCAGTCTGTAACGGCACACAAATTGTGATGTAAGGGTCAAATGTCATTTGTCCGTTAGTTGCTTGAACTGAGCAGACAGAACGAATAAACGTTGTTTGTTCAACTGCATTTGTATTCAATGGCGCAAACAATTTTTCACGCACGAACTTTGTTCCAGCTGAAACAACACCTGGATACACAACCACAGCCATATCTTGGTCAACACAACTTCCTGACTCCGACGGTGCTCCAATTTGTGCTTGAGCAGGCTTAGCCGTCACAAACAACGCAAACATAAACGCTAAGACAACACTTGCCTTTAAGCAAAATTGCAAATTTGCTTTAGAAAAATAACGCATAAAATTTATGTACTTACACGTGTTGCACGCACTGCAACACGATGTGAATTACCTGTAAAAGGCCAACAAGTCATCAAAGTCAGTTGAGGGCTGTCTGTTTTGGAAAACCAAGTTGCAAACCTTTGTTTTCTAACATTGATATCTGCGGCTTCTTCATCAAAAACGACAACATCATCAACAATGTATTCCCACGTTTTTCCGTCCCGAGTTCGGATGACAATGAGGTTCCCTTGTTCTAACTGATCCAAGTCTTTGAAGACTTGCCCCAAGACATTGTTATGGGCATACAAAACAGTGTTTCCAATGTCATTAGGTGCAGTGCTACTAACTGCAAATCCAACGGCATCTTCGGGAGAATCCCAGGCGACACCGTTTTCTGTAGGCCCCCAACCTACAGGCACAACTGGAGAAAGTACATCAATTGATCCAATTTCAATTTCAATCGGTAACGCATTGCCAAACAACTCTCCGGCAAGTTGCGCCACCTCAGGCGGTGGTGGGTTAGGGTTTGTATACCCACGAAAAAAGATACTAACCAACGTCTCAACTGGAATTGGCGTCTCAGTTGGCTCAACTTCCTGCCCAGTGTTTTCACCAGCGACCGTTGTTACAGCAACCTCTGTAAGAGTTGAAATTTCAACATTTGGCGTCTGAGTGACTCTGTCCACTCCAGATTGCTCTACATGTACTGATTGTCGGGACGTACCAAACAACTGATAAAGTCCATAGGCAGTCACACCAGCAGATACTACTAATGCAGCCACTAACCCATAGATAATCAATTGACTACTCTTTGATTGTTGCAACAAAATACCACCACTTAGAAGCAGTCATTCATCTGCTTACCGTTACCGTATCAATCTCAAGCTAAGGACAAGTTGGGTCACTTGCATCAACCGTAGGAATTGGTGCAGAAGCTGTCGCTGCAGCATCTGCAGTTGCAGTTACAGCAACTAAGGTTGCCGTTTGACAAGCACTCACCGTGTTTGTCGCGTTCACAGCTGCTGTAGCTGTAATGCCAACAGCGGTCGCAGTCTGGTTACTAGCTGCCGTTGCGGCTGCATCTACTGTTGCAGTAGCTGTCGCTGTATTTGTTGGCACAGTCGTTTCAGACGGAGCGACTGTGGCCGTTGGTGCTGCGGCTGCCGTTGCCGTTTGTCCGGCAATAGCCGCAGAAGACGTTGCAGCTGCGCCAGCTGTTGCTGTTGCATTCGCTGATGTTTCTGTAGCGGCAGCGGCAGCTGAAGCAGTTGCAGTTTCACCAGCCTTCTTCGCTTGGGCTGTTGCTGTTTGAAAATCAAAGTTTGTTTGCTCAATTGGTTCGCCAATCACTTCACGCCAAACACCATCGAACAATAAGAACATGTCTCCACCTTCTTGCAAGATAGATCCATATGTAAACTGCTCTACTTCAATAGTTGTAAGTTCAGCAACATCTGTCGCTGGACCTAACATTAAGCTGACTTGTCCAATTTCACACCAAGCTTGGCTAAACACACCACGAATATTTGTAGCTTGCGCGTCGGGACAACTAAATCCATTCGGATCAGCAACCGGCCAAGTTGACGTGTCATAGACAGCCGAAATGCGATTGTCACTCAACGCATATACACGACCAGTTACACTATCCCAATACATCCACCCGCCAATAAACGGTTGTGCTAACCCTGTCCCACCAACCACAGCTGACTTACGAAAACAACCTAACTCTGTACCATGGATTGAATATAGTGCCGCGTAGCGACCATCATAAGGACATGGCGTTGGCGGCGGCGCTAGGGTTGGCGCAGGCGTACTTGTTGGCGGTGGTGCAGGTGGAACAAATACTGTCGGCGTATTTACAATCGCAGGACTTGGTGACGGCAGTGGCGTACTCGTTTCTTCTTGCTGCGGCTCAGCAGATAGTGTGACCTCTGTTGGCACAATTACGCCATCTGACGTTGGTGTAACGTCCAATACTGCTGCTGCAGTCTGTGTGCTAATTTCTGCAACTTGCTCATTGATTGCATTACAAGCAGCGAATAAGGTAACGCTAAACAACAGAACAATGACCTGTAAAATTAGCGTTAAGCCACGACGATTCATTTTTGTTGTGCCCCAACCCAAGTTAGAATATTTTCGCCCCACTCAAAAGCAGTCCGAATCTCTTCCCGTGTTGCCGATGAGTTTCTACGTTTCCCTGCCCACAGACTGCAATAGTCTTCAGCAGAAAAAATCACCCCATCTTCTGAAACTTCCACGTTTGGATCGCCTTGCGTTTCAAAACCATGTGGCAATTGAGCAAAGAAATGCGGCACTTGCATAAGCGGATCTTGACCGTTTATGCCAACTAAAGAAATGCCTAAAGACTGTGCTAAATCCTTAAAACTCTTATCTGCTGGTGGGTCTGAGACTTTGCTACCTTGACGATGTCCCTCATACACAACACAGCCACTTCCTTTTAAGTACTCATGAAGAACTGTTGATTGTGGATTTGATAGTTCGAATTTTTTCTCGCCACAAATGTATAAAAGGTCGTGAGTATCCAAATGTTGATCTAGCGCAACATTTGGTGTGACGCAAACTTGCAATTCCGAATTATTACGATTTACATAAGCTGCTAGGTTATCTAACCCTGTTGTAATTCGACTAACATCTGAAACACCAAGGTCTACCACGCCAATACTGATTGTTTTGCAGTCTGCGTTAGTCAGCACACTCCGAAAGCGCAAATCCAGTTCATTACTTTGGGGGTGCTTAGGATCTGCTGCAGCAACAATGGAACTAGACCGACCTTGACGTAAGATCCGACCAAGCTCAACATGTGCATAGTCAGGTAAATTCGGCAGCGCTTCGATCACAAATTCAGATCGTGAATAATGTGGATCGTCACTGTTTGCACCTTCTTTTAAACGGGCGCGTCCTTCACCATAGGAAATGACTAAATGAATGGTGCCGTCTGGGGTGTTGCCAATTTCAAACGCAACGGGCTTAGAAACCACTACGATGTTACCGTCATGATCTAATGCAATTCCGGGTGACACAAACACAGACTTGTCTGGTGGGTCACTTGGCATCACATCCATTCCCGCTAGTACGCCATGACCAACACTGTAACGGGACAACACGCTCTGGACTTGCCGATGGTATTCATGCGCCTCGCCCCAAACCTGAGCTGTTACAGCCATGCCATCTACAGGGACTAGCCGTTCAACTGGATAACGTTCCAAAAGTGATTGATTGGTCATCTAACTATTTCTCTCTCCAACGTGTTCAACAATGTTGACAACACCAACAAATTCGCGTGGTAAAAATTCAGTCTAAGTTAATTCAAGCTCTAAGTTATACGTCGCCTGTGCCGGAATGTGGGCATTGATGACCCCTTTCATTTCCGTGACAAGCTGCTTCTTATACGTTTCTTTTTCTTTTTTATTCAAGTCTTCTGGTGCATCTACCCACATATTGACTTGAAAAGTATTCGGTTGGTTATCGTGTCCCAACGCCATCCCGATACCAAGCTGCGAACCAGCACCAATTTTCATACTCTGAGCAGTCCGTTCAATAATTTGCACTTGCCCACCGGTATAAATTTCAAGGATTTGCTGCAACCCGCGCTTCGTGCCACGTAGTCGATGCATCTGAATACCCATTGCCACCATGCGCCGCCGCCGTTCTTCGGGCCAATTTGGGTCAAAATCTAAGTCCAGTACATTTGCCATATAAGCCAAGATATTTGGCGGCATCAGCTTGGGGTCAAAATAATCCCAAATATTGTTAATCCGCGACTCAATTGGCTGTAACATGCGCTCGAAAATCATGAGGTAACGCCCCATGAATTCATCTTCTTCGTAAATCATTGGCAAATACTTTAGATATTTACCCTTAGCACGTACTTGAACTTCAAGCGTTTTACGAGAAATAAGCGCTTCTTCAGTTATCTGTCCAAGCGCAAATGCCTCAACCATAATTTCTGCAATCACATCGTGATTGAGTTGTTCAACAACAAACTCAACTGGAATTTCAACTAGTTCACCAACAGCAAACTTTTGATTGAAATCCCAAGTCATAATGTATCCGCCATAGACAGGAATCAGGCTAGGAGAAGGCAGTGTTGCATTTTCATCAATAGCGTCAGTTGTTACAGGACGAATATCATCTGGCACGCGTAACGCAATTGAAAGACCATTGCGTACATTGCCAATTTCAACGCGCATTTGACAGTCAAAAGTCTCGCCTGGATACAATTGATATTGCGAGGCAATTGCATCTAGACGAACTTCAAATTTAGGAGCAGTATTTCTGCGAGCTCTGCGACGGGCCATAACTATTAGAGATCCACAATCGATACTTGATGACCTAGTGAGACAACCAGAGCATCAGGATCTAACGAAAGTTTGCGATCTTTTAAGAGTTTGGGCGCATTGTCATCATCAGCCGCTTCATTTTCTAGATTTTGGCTAACATCGACTTCTTTTGAGTAAATATCAACACCCAGCACATTTTGTACACCTGGCAACTGTTGCAACAAAGCGTAGATTGCGGATTGATAAACAGGTGTTCCAAATTGCCAGCCGCTCCAATCATCAGGAAAGAACCGCCGATCTCGTTCATCCAATACATCAAGCGGTGAAAAATATTTGTAGAGCGTATCTACAACGCGTGCTTGCACTACATCTGGATCACTCAACGGTGCCGCAACAATCTCGGCTTCTACTTTAATCCCTACATATTGTGGTTTGCGAACTGCGATGCGTGAGGTCAATAAGCGATAGTCATCTAAATAACGACTAATTGTCTGAACAAGCTTGGGTTGTAACGCCAAACGAGAATAATCACGTTCAGCTACTGCATCAAATACAGCGGGAACAACAAGCACCTCAACAATGCCTGCAGGCGTCTTCACATTGTCCATATGTGGCGCCAATGCTTTAGAGCGCGCCACCATACGACTAGCAGATAATGTTAGATCTTCAAAATCCTGCGCTGTTACCGCCCGATCTTGCGAGCGCATCTCACGTCGGGCTCGGAACATTGCTTCTTCTAAGCTTTCCGAGTCGCGCCCACCTGTTGAGCGCTCCAAATTGACAACTTCCAGAATGTAAGGCACAGCCGTGCGTAATTCTGTAATCCGACCCGCAGGCACATTCCCCACTTGGCCACCACCGTAGCGGTAGCTTTCAATCTCAATTTCACGGTTTGGTTCAGGCACGCGCCCATATTGCTTAGCAGACCCATCCGGCTGGATAATGCTTGGCCCAAAGGCAATTTGACCGGAAGCCGTATCTAACATGAAATGCCGATCAAATGGGGTTGACTCAGCAAAGGTCTCTACCCGCGTCCAAGGTACCATTACATTCTCGCCATATTGGTTCTCTTCCACTTTCAGTTTTTCATGGCTCGCAAGATCCAATACTGGCGCGTTATCTAGATAAAAGACTTGCCCAGCGTTACCATCACTATGACCAAGATGTTCGTTCTGTACAACAGTGGACTGGCTTGCCATCGTTGTGGCACCTGTTGTTACTGCCTTAAGTGAAATCACGTTTGGCGTTGCAGTGTACATCCCTTGCTCACGGCGACGTTGCTCTAAACGGCAACGGATCCAGAAGGCTTGCTTGCCGTGAATTACATCTGTCTTAAAATCAAGCGGGGTGTAGAACGTAATCGAACCAGTTGTATTATTCAATCCGCCGGTTGTATCTTGTTCACCGGTGCGCGTGCTAGGTTCCAATTCATACCACTCGTCGCCCCCTCAAGAGCATTCCCAGACCCAAGGTGGATCGCTCCGGCGAATCCCAGTCGCTTGCGTTTCTTCACACTCAAATTGCAAAGTGATGATGTGCCCTGCTAAATCAGCCTGATCATCAAACCCAACGTAGAAGGTATCCCCCTGCTTTGGGCGATTTTCATTGAAAACTGGATAGCCATCAATTGCAATGCGCGGTAAGTAATTTTTGTTGTAAACGCTTTCTTTACGCAATTGGGTAATGATTGGTGGAACAATCATCAAGCCTTCTTCAGTTGAGAAAACCACTTCCGGTGAATCTTGTGTAGCCCTTGTCGCGACTTCTGTATTGACAGGCACCCAAGCTACAGTTTCATCCTCTTCGGAAAGCGGTAGTGACGTTGTCAATCGAAATGTCATTGGAACGCGAGCGCTAGTGGCTGCTTTCATATGAAAGCCCATCATATTGAGCATTTGAATGCGTACTTTATTTGGGACGCGATTCAAACGCCAAACAGTTTGCTCTGTCATCCACGCAAATAATTCAATAAGCGTAATGCCGGGATCACTGAGGTTGTATTCCGTCCATTCGGGACAATATTGCACAATTTTGCGCCGCGCCACATCAACAAGATCGCGCTGAAAACGCAAGTCATCCAAGTTTGGTTCAGGTAAACTCATATCGCTGGCTCTTCTTCTTCAATATAGAACGGGTGGACAATACTGCGCACGTCATGTGTAGCTTTTATCTGATACTTAATGTTTATTACCCAGGCTCCTTGACTATCCGGATGAATAGTCGCGTCGACACTGTGCAAAAAAATTCTAGGCTCCCAACGCGTTATGGCCTCTCGAATATATTCTTCCATGAGTGCTTGTGTTGATTGATCCATTGGCATAAAGATCAATTCTCGGGCCCGACATCCAAATTCCGGACGCATTCTGCGTTCGCCAGGAATAGTTTCTAATATGATCCGAATACTTTGATCCAAATCCTGTCCACCTGTCGTCAGTGCGAGCTTACCTTGTGGACTTAGTCGTAATGGGAATGCCCAGCCATGCCCCAAATATTTTTTCTCTTCTTGTTCTGACATCGTTACATCGCCTTCACACGTCCAGGCACAGGTATTAATTGCAATGGAGTTCCACTAGTCACTGTTACCGCAGACGAGAATGCACCTGGATTACCAACCAATACAGGCATCCCCATTGACTTAACACGGGTTGCACCCATGGAAATAGTGGCGCTTACACAAGGCCCATTGGCCGCTGGAGGTGGAGGGAATGCACAACCCGCAACGACTACTGGACATGGAGCTGTAAATGTAGGTTGCCCCATTACTTTGACCCTGGGATTAACCTTAGTAAGCGTTGCTTTGCCACCATGCATACAAATCACATTAGCACTCATATT
>JAHDBS010000020.1:0-19702 GCA_020630225.1 Anaerolineales bacterium
GATCCATACACATAGGTAGCACATGGATTCCCGCCTTCGCGGGAATGACACTCGGGCTTTTGTAGAAAAATCAAAAAGACTTTTTAAACACTGTATTCAGAGGCCTTTGCAGGAGTAGCTTATGAAGCCGCAAGCTATACTCACTCCTCACTCCTCACTCCTCACTCCTCAAAACAGCTTCATCTGCTTTTCGCCGACTTCTACGCCCTCTAATTCCAAGAGCGCTTTTTTGATCTGCAAGCCCCCAGCGTAGCCAGTTAACTTGCCATTTGCGCCAATCACCCGATGGCAGGGAATAACGACGGGAATTGGATTCTGTCCATTTGCGGCACCAACCGCGCGCGAGGCGGCCATGGTCTTGCCAATGCGCTGCGCTAGTTCCCCATAGCTAATGGTTTCCCCAAACGGAATATTCTGAAGTTCTTGCCACACTTGTTGTTGAAACGCGGTGCCCTGCGGTGTGAGGGACAGCTCAAAGTCAGTTCGGTTACCGTCAAAGTACTCCCGCATTTGCTGTTGTGCGGCTGGAAATGCAGCATCGTCATGTATCCAGTCGGCTGGAATTTCAAATTGATTCGGCGCGTCTTGAAAGCTCATATGCGTAATGCCGGAGTCTGTGCCAGCGATTAGAAATGGGCCGAGCGGGGATGAGATGAGGGTGTAGGTGGTCATTAATTGATAGTTGTAAGTTGATAATTGAATTTTACTTTTCGTCTTGAAAAACACCATGTATTTAGCTCAACTATCAACTGTCACCTCTCACTCCATCACGTCTTCACAGCGCATCCAGCGTTCCATTTCAGACTCATTCAGTAATCGAAACCCATACTGTGCATATAGCCCGTGCGCGTCACCTGTGACGAGGAATAGCTGGGTCACAGTGGCTAAGTCTGGATGTGCGAGGATGGATTCGACCAGCCATTTCCCTAAGCCGTGCCCGCGAAATGTTGGCAGGACAAAGACATCTGCGACGTAGGCGAAGACACCTGCGTCAGTGACAACTCTTGCGAACCCAACTTGTTGCTGCCCAACATAGATGCCAAAACAAATGCTGTGCGCAATGGTCTTGCGAATAACCGCATGCGGTCGGCCTTTGGCCCAGTAGGACTCTTCCGACAGCCAACGACAGATAAACGGTACGTCTAAGCGCGCCGGGTCTGTGCTGATTTCAAAGTCTTCGTCTTTCCAAACGTGGGTAGTGGTAAATGCTGTTGTCATAGTTATGCGTTGAAAGTTGAACTGAAGCCAAGGTGAAAGACAAGATAAGTGAGAGTGAGGCGAGCTAGCTCAATAAAACTAGCTATCCGAAACCGATTCTGCCCAACTAACGTGGATTGAACCTGACTTGCCAAAGGAAACGAGCGCGCAGCTTAAGCGGCTGATTTGTAATTCATGGTGTGTACTAAGCATTGTCTGCCGACCCCACCTATTCCCAATTCCCCAAGCGTAAATCAGGTATCTCTTTATCACTAAAATTCTGCGGTTTGTATTCAACCCTCTGCGAAATGATTATATCTTGACTGCTAGCGCGCAGTATTATGTGAGGCAGATTGAAACAGAAGTTCAACAAAATATAGATAGACATTCTTACATGCCTATATTTTGAAAAAGCCAAAACGCTGTTGCTCACTACAAATCATTCGGTAAGTGAAGTCGCTTATGGCTTGGGATTTGAATATCCGCAGCACTTCAGCAAACTGTTTAAGTCAAAGACAAGAATAAGCCTATCAGCGTATCGAAATGACAATGAATGAGCAGGAAGCCAAGGTGACAATAAACAGAAGTTTCATCAGCAACGCACCAAATAAAGAGACAACCTATGAATGATTTATCTCAAAAAACGGAACTTATCAACCTCGTTCAACAGTGGACGTTACACTTTGGATATATTGATGGAAAGATCGATATTAAATCTGATGATGAATTAGCTGCCTTTACAACTGCCGATTGCACTCTAACTGCGCACGCTCCGTTGTGGGGAACTAAGCCTGGGCAAGAAGAGGCGATTCCTGCCACTACTGTACGAAAAACACTCCGTAATATGCTGAGGTACGCAAAAGTCGAGCGTCATGACATGCATATGGGGATAAATGGTAAGGAAATTTGCCTCTATTTCGTGGTCAAGGCTAAGTTACGGTTTCTGCCATTCTTCTACATTAGGCAGGTTCCGTTAGCATTTGTTGTGGAAGCAATCAACACACCCCAAGGCCTCCGCATTAAAGAGATACATGAGTGGTCAGCAGATTCCGTTGAAGCGGCACTGAAAGCAGTGGTAGAGAATCATGGTTGGCCAGAAACATCCAAATTTGAGAAGTATGTGGCTTTTGGTGCGGTGTCATAAGATCCCACTCAACAATTTGAGATGTGTGCAGGTTCTTGGACAACCATTGGCCGCGCTTGAGAATATGACAGTCGATTACTGCAGCTCTCAACTGTCATTCTGCACTACAGCCTCTTCTTGCGAAGGAGCAGTTGTGTCCGCGTCCTCTTCAATGCCATCATCGTCTTGTAAACGGAGTGTTTCTAACACAGAAAATAGTAAAAAGGCGCCAACAATGGAGAGTGCGGTCAAGAATAAGCCGAGAAAAATGTGCCAGCGTAGGTAAGAAATAAAGAACCATGACGTGCTAAAAGGCAGCATGAACATGATGAACAGCTTGATGGCAGTCACCCACGTTGGCGGCGCTTCTGGCGGTGGCGGCTTGACGTTGACAGTTTCGTCACGCACTTCGTTTTCAAAGCGCTCAGCTTCCATCTCGCGTGCGGCGCGCCACGCAGCTTCTTTTTTATCTTGTTGCTTTTGCCACTCTGGGGTGAACTCTAGCTCATAGTCGCGCAGCTTACGATCATAGGCGCGGCGCTTTTCTGGGTCACTCAAGGTCTCATAAGCGAGATTGAGCTCCTTCAAGTCTTCGGCGGCTTGGGCTTTGTAGCGGTCTTTATCAATGCGGTCGGGGTGAAAGATAAACGCCAAATATCGATAGCGTTGCCGGATTTCATCGGTAGTAGCAGTGATGGCAATGCCAAGACGGGCATAATAATCTTCCATGGAAAAGTAATCCGCGTTTGCGAAGCGAGGCTCCCGCTTCGTGATTAGGTATCGGTCTTAAATATCCCCTCAGCCAGCGCGGTCAATTTTTCAATCCGTTCTGGTTCAAATTGCTTGTCGATGAAATATTTCTCAACCAATTCCTCTGGGGTGAGTGACTCGGCTGAAAATTCACCAAGGCGCGCTCGGGCTTCGTGCTCTACCTTTTGGGTAATGCTAAAACTGTAAGCTTCTTTCAGTGCCGTCTTGATTTCACGGTCACGCAACTGTGGTACTTGCTCAGCTTTGACATCAATGAGCACGCGTACGATGGCATCTTCAATGTTCTTGCGTTTAATGCTGTCTAAGACGTCTTCAGTCGGATCGTCTACGCCGCGAACATCTACTTTGATGGTCTTAAATGCACGCGCTTCAACTTCAATGAACTGCCACGTTGTTTTTTCGCGTTCTAGTTCAATCCAGCAGAAGCCTTTCTTTTCTTTCTCTTCGCCAAAGTCAATGCGTTCCAAACTGCCAGAATAAACCACGCTGGGATAGCGCCCTTTGTTCAAGTCTTGGTGCTTGTGAATATGACCCATGGCAACGTAGTCCCATGTTGGGTCATTGATGTCATTCAGGCTAACCGCAACATCATTACCAAGCATGACGGTGCGCTCTGACCCAAGTTTGGCTGAGTCAATGCTGAAGTGGCCGCTCAGAATACGCGGCATGTCGTGTGTTGCTGCTTTCTTGGTCATGTCATCAAGAATAAGACGCACGCGCTCTTGCATGGCATCTTCTAGTTCTCTGACCGTTGCACCTTTATATTCTTCGCGCACAAGCAAACGATTGCGCATTGGGTAAGGCATCCAACCCAAAAAGACAGGGCCACTCTTAGTCTGTACGACTTGCGAATCTGGACGCTTGCCAAGGATGGTGCCCTCTACATTGAGCGCACTAAAAATGTCGAGCGTAGTCGCTTTGACTGCCATCGCCGGCAGGTCATGGTTTCCAACCAAGAGCAACACTGGCATTTTGTCTGCTAAGCGCTTGATCCGCCGTGCAAATTCGCGCTGCTGGGTTTTGTCAGGGTCACGCGTTTTGAAGGCATCCCCGGCAAAGACCGTGATGTCAGCATCGTTTTCTAAAGCGTAGTCAATGACTTGATCGAGGCGATCTAAAAAGTCGCGGACGCGTGAGGAGGTGCCAGTTTCTTGGTCAATGCGACCGTAGTTTTCCATGCCAACGTGTAAGTCGGCGAAGTGCAGCATGCGAATCATGGGATCAATTGTCAATATTCAGCTATCAACTGTCAACTGCTATTTTCTTGCTACCTGCGCGTGCGGCCATAATTTTTGTCTCAGGTTGCCAAAATGAGTAGGGCCCAGTTCCAATGAATGCCAACAAAATTGTGCTAATTGTTGCGCCAATGAGGTGCAGATCATATGGATGAAAGCGACTGTGAAAGCCAACTGTCAAAATTAGAGCTAACCCAACTGAGCGCCCAGCAACACCAAATAAGACAGCTAAAAAGAAAAGAATGTCGGCAACGAATAGTGGCGCTGGTGGCCATTCAATAATCAGCCAGCCGATGAAAAACAGCACCACCCAGCGATTGATAAAAGCTAATGTGGTTGCAACTGTCCAGCGGCGCATGTTTTGAATCTGTGGTGCGTTGAAAGCTAAGTCTGTATAGCCTGTAACGTAAAAGAAGTCGCTGACGAACCCCAAAATAAATGGCAACACAAAACAAATGGAGGCTAGCTGCGTGATGGGCGGTTCAAAAATTGGCCACAGCATTATGCTAAGAAAAATCATCTGGATGGCAGCTTGGGTTCGGCGCGGGTCACTAGGTGGTAAATCTCGCAGGGTCCCGCCGCGCCGCTTGTGTAACCAAATGCCTAGGTCATATAGGTAACGTGTTGCTGCGGCTAGTAGATACCACCACCCTACTTGTCCGTAGACAAAAGCGAGTACAGCAGAGGCAAGTAAGCCGAAACCATCTAAATTGCCGTCTAAGCGGCTTCCCAACACGGTGATGGTGTTTGTGACGCGCGCTGCGTAACCATCAAAGAAGTCGAGTAACCACGAAATGCTATAGAGAATTGCTGGCAGCCAAGCGATCCATTCGCTGCGCCCACCGGGCCAAGGTAAAACCCAGAAGCCAATGGTTGCCGCAATAAAGGGCACCCGAATAAGACTAATGTGGTTGCCTAACCCGAGTCGATTGAGCGGCGTTTTTGTCGGATCGTCCGGACGATAATTGAGTGGGAGGTCGCGCCACAGGAGCCAGCCTTGGTACAGCAAGACGATAGCGGTGATAGCTACCCATGGAATCGTTGACTCGTTATAACGCCATAGTAAGCCCGCGATCGGCGCGCAGATGACGATCCAGCTAAGGAAAACAAGAGTGGCTTGGCGTTTGAGAGCAGGCATGTTTAAAACAAATCGGGTTGCTCATAGGATACCTTCAATTGTGAAAGTCGTCCGAGCAACCCGACAGGTTTCTAATGGGATTGTTACTGTCTTAGCTGACTTTATTGCGCCATGCTAAATTAGCGCACTTCCCCGCGGGCAATAAATGAATAATCAATATTGCTTGGGTCAGTGTTAGGTGGCCATTGAATGCGCACTTCGTAAGCGACACTCTCGTTGACGCCTAACGTTTGGCTGAAGCGCTGAAACCCTGTACTGAGCAACGCGCCTGTTTCGGCATGTCGAATTGCAATTACGACCGTTGGTGTTTCAACGGCAACGTTGGTGTTGTTGATTAGCTGACCTTTGAAAATTGCGGCTTCTGCAGTGTACTCTTGGCTAGCGTCTACCACTTGCAGTGAGGTGAGTTGGACATCGGTTGCCCAAGTGAAGGTCTGGTCTAGCTGCACCAAATAGTTCGCCGCGTTTGCTTTGGCGTCATCAATTGAGCGTAATGGCCCCCAACTACACAATGAGCCTGATCCGCAAAGGTCATAGGGAATGCTTTCCCCAGGCGGGATTGCATACAGAGCGGTGTCCGTCATGGCTGCGTCGATAACGTTACTGTTTTCGTCGTAGACCCCTGCTACCACGCGGACAGTAATAAATTCATCGCTGTTGTTGACGACATTGCCAACAATGTGGACATCGTTTTGGGCATCTACATAGCTAGACAGTGGCGTCAGATTGACGTTATATGGCTGGTTGACTTCACTAATCTCGGCGTCGTAATAAATCTGCGCACTGAGCGTGCTTACATTTCCAATGGCTGGTGGAATTGGCACCGTAATCCGGAATGGGCCTTTTTCGGCAGACCGTAAGTAACCAATTGAGACATCTGCCGGGCTGGCAGCGACGAGTTGTCCTTCTTCGCTGCGAATGGCAACGGCTACGCCATGTAAACGCACCGGACGGACTGTGTTGTTATAAATTTCCCCAGTGATGTGCAAATTGCGCCCATCTTCGACAATGACAATCCCTTGTGGCTGATTGAGGCCAGCAGGGTAACTTTCTAGGACGCTAGCATTGGTGACCCGCGCTGCAAAGCTGCTGGGATTCGCCAGTGGGTCGGTGACAATTAGCTCAAATGGCGCTGTGCCTTGCGGGGTAATGTGGGTCACCGCGCTAGTGGTTTTCCCAGTGTGAATAACATTGTTGCTCGTGTCAAAAACTTCAATTTCGACTTCAAGGTCACGAATAGTCACGTCAGAGTCGTTCGTAATGAGGCCAATGATGTGTAAAAAGTCTTGACTGTCTTTGTAAGCATAGACTTCGTTGATGCCCAAAGTGAGTTGTGAAGAGACGTTGTCTTCTATTTGAACATCTGCAGTTGGTTCTAGCACCATTACGTCAGGTGCAATTTCACTAGTGGTCTGATTGAAATTGCAAGCGAGGGTCGCGAATACCAACATCATGCAGGCAAACAGCGGGGTTTTCAAAGCCGATACGGTCATAAAAATATCTATAAATGAAGCAAAAAAGCGAATATAAATGTTGAAAAGGAGCGGATCAATTGTAGTGAGAAATACGAATACGATCTCTATCATCTACCAAGACTAAATCGATACTATTTGATGTTACAAAATCCTTTATACTAGATGCAATGCCTACACCGTTTTATCATTTGGCACTTGCGCACGATATGCTGGCTTCAGATGCTCTTTCTGCGCAAAACAAAGCGCGGTTGCAGGCGAACTGGTCTTCGTTTTTGTTTGGCAACATCGCTGCTGATGCGCAGTCTTTGAACCATCAGAAGCGGGTCGAGACACATTTTTTCAATGTGCCGTTTGGGAAAGACGAAGTCGCTTACCAAACCATGTTCGCGGCGCATCCACAGCTTGAAAAAGCAAATGACTTAGCAGCTGCCCATGCGGCGTTCATTGTGGGTTACATGTGCCATTTATGGTTAGATCAACGCTGGATTATCAAAATTTTGATGCCAGTGTTCATCAAAGATCGCATTACTGACGACTGGACAGAGGCGTTGTTCTTACACAACATTCTCCGGGTACATATAGATCGGCAAATTTTGCCGCAGCTAGCGTCCGGTGTCGGTGATGAACTTGCGGCAGCAGCACCTGTCAATTGGTTACCGTTTGTAACCGATGCTGACCTAGCCAACTGGCGTGACTTTGTCGCGCTACAACTACAAGGTAAGGCGCCCATTCGCACTGTTGAGGTGTTCGCCCAGCGAATGAAACGCGACCCTGCCGAATTTGAAAATTTATTATCGGACAAAAACGCTTTACATGAGCGTGTTTTGCAATACTGTTCTTCAGAATTTCTAAGTTCTTTCCGCGCACAAGCCGTTGCGCATAGTGTTCAACTCATCAACACCTACTTGAACTAATGATCATTATCAATCGCTCCCCACTTTATGACAGCGAAGGCAAACTGCTTGAATCGCAGGTTGATGACGCACGTCTGATGCTGGGTGAATCTTGGGAACAGTTTTTACATCGCGAAGCCGAAGTGGTGCGGATCATGGGCGAAAGGCTCGATGACCGCTTCACGCTGGTGCGCCACATTGGGAAGGAACGGACCTCTGTCCTGCCTGACCAGCAGCGCAATACGCCAGATTTACTTCTAATTGGCCCAACTGGCATTTGGAGTGTGCTCCTTAGCCATGTGCGTGGTGATTACAAAATCGATGGTGACCGCTGGTATCGCTACGACCCGTCGGTTACAGACTATGTCGAGCAAGAAAACACCCTAGCCGAACAAGCCCGCGTCCTTGCATCTAATCTGATGGACCGCTTGCAAGCGGAAGAATTGCCACCATGGGTGCACCCACTAGTGGTGTTAACCAACCCAAATGCTAAGACTGACCTCAACGAGCCAGCTGTCATTACTGTGACTGTTGAGCAAGTGGGTCGTTTTACAGACTTAGAAATTGAATCGCGTCTTAGCGTGATGAGCGGCTACGAAGTCACGCAAGTACTTGAAAGCCTCTCCGCCACGCAGATCAACCGGCTAACGGACTTTGAAAGTAAGTATGGTGGGGAAACCACCGGAATTCCTGCCCGCCCTGTTCAAACAGCGGAATTGACCTACCCTGGCTCTGACGAAAAACGTCCGCAGCGTGCAAGGTCAAGCGGGAAAGGCCGCCGTTTAGGCATGACCCCACTTCAGTGCGGGTGTATCTCTTTGCTTGGGCTCTTGATGTTCCTCATCCTAGGCTTCTTCGGGCTGTACATGCTCAATGATTTATATCCAGAGCTGCTTGCGCAGTATCTGCCCTTTTTCTAACTCGCACTCAAGCGACTTCATTTTTCATGCGTTATCTCATTACTGGAAATAAAGGCCAACTAGGGTCTGCTCTTACCGAGCGTATACCGGCGGCTAATGTTGTTGGCGGGGATCTGCCTGAATTCGACATTACCGACTACACCATGGTGCGCCGTGGCATTGAACGTTCTAATGTGGATATCGTAATCCACTGTGCGGCGTACACAAATGTAGATAACTGTGCGAAAGACCCGGCATTGGCTTATCAAATCAATGGTTTGGGAACGAAGAACATCGCACAAGCCTGTGCTGAAGCTGGCATCCCGATGGCGTTGGTCAGTACCAACGAAGTCTTTGATGGCACCAAAGCTGCGCCATATTGGGAATTTGATCAACGTAACCCGATCAATGGGTATGGGAAATCAAAATATTCCGGTGAATACTACGCTGAACACTTGTTGAATCAGTTCTACATCATTCGGACTTCGTGGTTATATGCGGCGGGTGGCAAAAACTTCATCCATCGCATTCAAGAGTTAGCTGACGAACGCGGCGAACTAAGCGTAGTGACCGACGAACTCGGTATTCCAACCCGAGTAGCAGACCTCGCTGATGGGATTTTGAATCTTGTCAGTACTGGGCGCTATGGGGTTTATCACCTTGTCAACAATTATGCCGATGGTGAGATGCCATCGCGTTGGGATTTCGCCAAACTGGTGTTAGACCTTAGCGGGCGCACAGACTTCCCGTTGCATAAGATCAAACTTGCAGATTGGAAGCGCGCGAGTACACCGCCACCCAATGGCGTGCTAGCCAATACCACCGCAAAAGCGCTTGGCATTGAATTGCCAAACTGGCGTGATGCAGTAGAAGAATTTGTTAATAGCTAATTGCTTTTCGTTATTGCATTCTTAATGACAATAACAAGTAACAGCTAGCAAATATCCAATGACCCTCATCAGCGTTGTAATTCCAAACTGGAATGGCAAGAAGTTTCTTGCGCCCTGTTTAGATTCTCTGCTGGCTCAGACTTGGTCTGATGTCGAGATTATCATTGCGGACAATGCGAGTTCAGACGGCTCGCAAGCGTTTATCGAGCAAGACTATCCGACGGTCAAGCTAGTCGCGCTTGATGATAACTATGGATTTACCGGTGCTTGTAACGCAGGCATGGAAGCCGCAACTGGTGACATTGTCGTGCTGCTCAACAATGACACCGAAGTAGAGCCAAGCTGGCTCAGTGAAGTTGCAGCGGCATTTGAACGTTATCCTGACGCTGGCATTGTTGCCTCTAAAATGCTGCTTTTTGATCAGCGCGATACGTTTCATACGGCGGGCGATATCTTTCATACCAATGGGACGCCGGGTAACCGCGGTGTTTGGCAGAAAGATGAAGGTCAATATGTTGAAGGGCCAGTCTTTTCCGCCTGTGGTGGGTCATCTGCCTATCGTAAAACGATGCTGGATCAGATTGGCTTACTAGACAATGACTTCTTCTTTTCTTGTGAAGATGTGGATATTGCTTGGCGTGCTCATCTCCAAGGCTGGGAGACGATCTATGTGCCAAGTGCAGTGGTCTATCATCACTTGAAAGCGACAGGCGGCGGCACCACCGCCAGTTTTTATGATGGGCGTAACTTCATCTATGTGTTGGTGAAAAACTTGCCTAGCGGATTATGGCGCAAATATCGCGGCCAAATTTTGGCAAAGCAATGGGCTATTGCCACTGACGCGCTCAAAGCATGGCGTGGCGCTGCGGCGCGCGCGACACTCAAAGGCCAACTGACGGGGCTAATGCATTTGCCTCGCTTACTAAAAAAACGGCGTGCCATTCAGGCTGCCAAAACCGCTACCGATGCGGAAATTGATCAATTATTGACAGTGAGTGAAGGGTGATTAGGGCAAAGTAATTAGTGAATCTACTTATTTGCCGCTATCTACGCAACACTCTCGACCATGTTTCTTTCTATTATTATTCCCGCGCACAATGAAGCGCAGCGACTCCCAGTCTCATTGCAGCAGATTGATGAATTTTTGAGTCAGCAAGCATATGACTACGAAGTGATTGTAGTTGAGAATGGCAGCTCAGATAACACAGCTGACGTGGTGCGCTCTTTCATGGCAAAGATGCCATATTTACGCCTCATTGAGAGCGATAAACGTGGCAAAGGGTTGGCTGTTCAGGACGGCATGTTGGCGGCAAACGGCACATGGCGTTTCATGGCAGATGCTGACCTCTCTATGCCAATTGAAGAGTTGGCTAAATTTTTGCCACCAACTTTAGACAATTTCGATATCGCGATTGGATCACGTGAAGCACCCGGCGCGAAACGCTATAACGAGCCGGCATTTACACATTTTCGCGGTCGTGTGTTCAACAAAGTCATCAAGTGGTTTGCTTTACCAGACTATGAAGACACGCAGTGTGGCTTCAAGTGTTTCCACAAAGACGCTGCTGCTGACCTCTTTGCAGTCCAAACGCTAAGCGGGATGAGCTTTGATGTCGAGCTATTGTTTGTTGCTAAGCAACGGGGCTACAAGACACACGAAATCCCCATTAACTGGTACTTTGACCCAGACAGCAAAGTTCGCATGATTGAAGATTCGCTAGCGATGTTTGGTGACATTCTGACTATTCGTCGCAATTGGCGAAACGGCGCTTACAAACTGCGGAGTGCGTAATCATCCTTTCTGTTGATAGCTGCGCTTCATAGCACGGCTTCGCTGTCTTGCGCAGTAAGCGCTATCTCTACTTATCAACTGTCACTTCAGCGTCATGTCAGCCCCACTCACCTTAGAACACGAATTACTTGCTAATGGCCGTACGCGCATCGCTGGGATTGATGAAGCTGGTCGGGGGGCTTGGGCTGGACCGGTTGTTGCTAGCGCGGTCATTTTGCCAGTGCAAGATGACACCTTGGCTAGTCAGTTAGCTGGGGTAACTGATTCTAAAAAACTCTCTGCTAAAAAGCGTGATCAGTTATTTGATGTCATTCACACAGTGGCGACTTCCATTGGGGTTGGTATCATTCCTGCGACACAAATTGATCAACTTGGTATTTTGAACGCAACTAAGGTTGCTATGGCCGCTGCTGTTGAACAGCTTGACCCAATGCCAGATCATTTGCTAATTGATGCGGTGAACTTGCGCCAGCACAGCAATATTGCTCAAGATTATTTCAACTTTGGTGACTCGCGCTCGCTCTCAATTGCGGCTGCTTCAATTATTGCCAAAGTAACGCGTGACCGCATGCTGATTGACTTAGAGATAGATTTCCCAGGCTATGGCTTTCCTAAGCATAAAGGGTATGGCACGAAGCAGCACCAAGCAGCGTTAAGTACGCTTGGCCCTTGTCGTGAACATCGCTTTAGCTATCGACCTGTGGCGCTTTGTAATCAAACGCATTTGTTTCGGGAAACCGCATGACTCAACCTAAAGTTGCCCTCGTTCATGACTGGCTAAATCAGATTGGCGGCGCAGAAGATGTGCTGGATGTAATGAAAACCATGTATCCAGAGGCATCTATCTACACCACTATGTATTGGGCTGAAAAAATGCCTCAGCATTACCGCGACTGGGACATTCAGACAACCTGGATGGATCGTCTGCCAGGAATTTACAAGCGCCATCAGCTTTACTTGCCTTTTTATCCATATGGGTTCAACCATGACGTTGGCGACGCTGATGTCATTTTGTCGAATAAAAGTGGCTTTTGCATTGGCATCCCTAAACCAGCTGGGACTCAGCATGTTTGTTATTGCCTAACGCCCAGCCGCTACGTGTTTGACTTGTCTGGTTACCTTGCGCGGGAGCGAATGCCAAGTATTGTCAATACCATCTTGTCGCCTTGGGCTAACGCCATGCAGCGTTGGGAACGCAAAGCAGCGGATAACGTTGACCACTTCATTGCGATTTCAAAGGCAATTCAAAAGCGCATCAAGACGCATTACAACCGCGACTCCATCATCATTTATCCGCCAGTTGAGACGGATCGCTTCAAGCCGCTGTCTAAGACAAAAGACTATTTTTTGGTGGTATCACGCTTGATTCCGTACAAGCGCATCGATTTGGCAGTTGAAGCTTGTAGCAAACTAGGGATTCCGCTAAAAGTCGCTGGGTCAGGACGTGACCGTGAACGACTAGAGGCCTTGGCTGGCCCAAGCGTTGAATTTCTAGGCTATGTTCCAGACGAAGACTTACCAACCCTCATGGCAGAATGTAAAGCGTTTCTGTTTCCAGGGCTAGAAGACTTCGGCATTACCCCGGTTCAAGCAATGGCAGCAGGGCGTCCAGTTATTGCATTTAATGGCGGTGGTGCCCCAGATTACGTAATTCCAGGCCTTAGTGGGCAGCTTTTCGACACACAATCCGTCGATTGCCTGATGGACTCATTACGTGATTTCACTGACGACTACGATAGCGCAGCAATTCGTGAACACGCGCTAAAATTCGATCGGTCTATTTTCGAGCAACAGCTTTCTGATTTTATTCAGGCGATTAGCAATTAGCTATTCGCCAACAGTTTGATGGACGATTTACGCACTTATCTTGTTATTCTGCGCCGCTGGTGGTGGCTTGCTGCAATTCCCGTAGTAATTGTGGGCATATTGACAGCAATTCCAATGCTTCAACCAGCCGATGCGCCAACAATCAATGTTACCTATACAGCGACGGCGAACTATCTCGTTGGGTTACCACCGGGAGCTGATCCTGATGATCTAAAAGACCTTAACATTGACCCTGTTCATGCCCGTTGGATCACTTCGGAATATATGGTCGCTGGGTTATATGACTGGGTACGCTCACGCGGGTTTGCGGAAGAAATTCAAAAAGAACTTGCTAAGGATGACATTGAATTCACGGTCAAAGACCTTGAAGAAGCCATCGAAGCTGGGTTTGCACGCAGTCGTTTCGACTTCATCGTTGAAATGGATGATGACACCTATATGGAAGACATCATCGATGCCGGTACGGAAATTTTGCAGAACCGCAATTATGAAATGTTCCCGCAAAACGATGGTGAAAATATGATTGTTGTGCCATTGGGCGAGCCGCTTATTACTGAAACATCAAATGTGATTGGTATTGGCGGTGGCAATAGTTTGTTCGATGCCGTTATTCGCATTGCGCTCGCGGGTGTCTTTGGCCTATTGCTCGCATTCTTAGCACACTACTTTGACCCAAGAGTTCGCTCGAAAGCTGAATTAGAAGCGTTAGAACTACCGATCTTGGGTGAAATTCCGCGAAGGTAGTGCGCCACGCTTTGTGGCTTGCGACCAATGGTAAAATCACGCGGCTTTCAAGCCCTGTAACCTATGTTAATTGCTGAATACCTCAACATTTTGTGGCGGCGCGGCTGGATCTTACTCCTGCTCGCACTTGTCACTGCATCAAGCGCCTTTCTTTTTAGTCGGCTGCAATCTCCGCTCTATCGTTCAACTATAGAAGTATTGATCCAACCTGCGCGTTCTGATTTTGGGCTTTCTCAAAGTGCAAAACTATTCTTGAATTCGTATGTGAAATATCTCAATACCAATGCACGTGCGCAAGAAGTAATTGACGCAATGCAGTTGGACACAAGCCCTGAAGCACTACGCGGTGGCGTGCGCATGCAGTCCAACATTGATACTTTCGTTATCACGATTGAAGTTATCAGTGGAAACGGAGACTTAGCCAACGACATTGCCCGCAACTGGGCCGACTTGCTTGTAAAGTGGCGGAATGATGAAAATCAGCGCCAGCGTAAAGAAGACCGCATTACTGCGCAAATTTTGGATGCACCGACTTACGCACTATATCGACCACAGACAGCTGTGAACACGCTTGCTGGCGGTATTCTTGGCCTCTTGTTAGGCGGCGTGATTATCTTTATTTTGGAATATTTAGAAGCGGGCATCATGCGCACCCGTGAAGACGTCGAACGCACATTAGATGTAAGCGTGCTTGGCGCTATCCCAGACAACTAAGCTAGAGTAGCGAGAACGCGTTTCGCGCTAGCGACAGAACCGCTTTGTCTGCTAGCTATTGACGTAAAACAGAGTAACACTAAGCTCTGTCTCTCTCCTCTGTCTCTTGACTACTTATGAGTAACCTGATTACCCTCACAGACCCAACTTCAGCAGCTGCGGAAGCATTTCGTAGTTTGCGGACTAATCTGCAATTTTCAGATCTTGATAATCCGCTTAAGACGTTGCTGATCACCGCTCCAACGGCTGATGCTGACTCCGCCAATAAGAGCGAAACCATTGCGAATATGGCAGTGACCTTTGCTCAGGGTGAATATAACACCCTGCTGATTGATGCTGACTTGCGACGACCAGCACAGCATGCTCTCTTTGGGCTAGATAACAACAAAGGCTTGACCACCGCACTGCTCGATGGTGAAGATGCCGTTCGTTCAGGCGGAATTGAAAATCTGAGCGTTTTGACTGCGGGGCCAACTCCCTCAAATCCAGCCGATGTGTTGGGATCAAAGAAGATGGGCGCTTTGTTGGCAGACCTCAAGACGCAATACGACATGATTTTGGTCGACGCTCCACCACTTTTGGCTGTGACGGACAGCTCTGTGTTGGCATCAAAGTTAGACGGCGTGGCACTTGTGATTACAGCTGGTAAAACCCGCCGTGATCATGCTGAAGACGCAAAAAAATTATTACAAAAAATCAATATCCCACTGGTCGGTGTCGTACTCAATAACGCACCAAAAGATACCAGCGTGGGTAACTATTAGTTAACTGTTATTGGTTATTTATTATTTGTTATTGACGCAGTGCAATTCGTAATAACAAATAACCAATCATCAATAAAAAAATAACCAATTATGAAAGGCCTTATTCTCTCCGGTGGTAAAGGGACGCGGTTATATCCGCTGACATATACGCGTGCAAAACAGCTTATTCCTGTTGCAAATGAACCTGTTCTATTTCGTGTGATTCGCGCTATTCGCGACGCAGGAATTGATGAAATTGGGATTGTTATTGGAGACACAGGGCCTGAAGTGCGTGAAGCAGTCGGTGATGGCTCACGCTGGGGTGTGAAAATTACTTACATTCCACAAGATCGCCCCTCTGGTCTGGCACATGCAGTTAAGATTTCAAAAGATTTCTTAGGTGACGACCGCTTCGTAATGTTCTTGGGTGACAATGTTATTCAAGGTGGCATCAATAAGCTAATTGAGAAATTTGCTGATTCTGAATGGAACAGTCAAATTGTGCTCAAGCGCGTTCCAAACCCACAACAGTTTGGGGTTGCTGAGCTAAACCCAGATGGTTCCATCAAGCAGTTGGTGGAAAAGCCAAAAGAACCGAAGTCTGACTTGGCGTTGGTTGGCATTTATATGTTTGACCACAATATTTTCAATGCTATTGAAAATATCAAACCGTCTTGGCGTAACGAACTCGAAATTACTGACGCCATTCAATGGTTGGCAATGCACGAAGATATGCGCGTGCACCCTTACGTGCATGAAGGCTGGTGGATTGATACTGGTAAGCCAATCGACATGTTGGATGCAAATGATGCAGTGTTGGACGAAATGACACCAGGTGTCGCTGAAGATGCCGAGGTTGATGACAATTCAACCGTAGGCCGCCGCGTGAAAATTGAAAGTGGCGCTAAGATCATCAACAGTATTATTCGTGGCCCAACAGCCATTGGCGAAAACTGCGTGATTGAAAACGCCTACATTGGCCCATATACGTCTGTGTATCACAACTGCAAAGTGAGCAACTGCGAACTTGAACACTCCATTATTTTGGAAGGTTCTGAAGTTAGCGACGTGCCAGTCCGCGTGATGGACAGCATGATTGGTCGTAACGCAACTGTGTCTCACACCACGGAAAAGCCGACTGCAATCAAAATGAATCTTGGGGATCACAGCAAACTCTGGCTCCCATAAAAAAATAAAAAAATTGGAATTGAAATGAAAAACATTCTCGTCACTGGCGGCGCTGGATTTATCGGCGCGAACTTTGTGCATTACATGCTCAACAATTACCCAGACTACAAAATTGTGGTGATTGACAAGCTGACTTATGCAGGCAACATGGACAACCTCAAAGAGGTTGCTGACAACCCACGCTATGCGTTTTACCAAGGTGATATTGCAGACCGTGCGCGCGTTGAAGAAATTTTTGACGCTGAAAACATTGACACTGTTGTCAACTTCGCAGCAGAAAGCCATGTTGATCGCTCAATTCTGACTCCAGATGCATTCATCATGACTGACGTGGTCGGCACCTATGTCTTGCTAGAAGTCGGTCGCCAACGGGGTATCGAACGCTTCCATCAAGTGAGTACGGATGAAGTCTACGGCACCATTGACGAAGGCTCCTTCAAAGAAGGCGATCCGTTAGAGCCAAACAGCCCATACTCAGCAGCAAAAGCTGGCGGTGAATTGCAAGTCCGCGCTTACAATGAAACCTACGGCATGGACACAGTTGTGTCTCGTGGGAGCAACACCTTTGGCCCTTACCAATACCCAGAAAAGGTGATGCCTTTGTTCATCACCAACGCAATTGATGACCTACCATTGCCACTTTATGGTGACGGTAAGCAAGTTCGCGACTGGCTCTACGTTGAAGACCACGCTAGCGGTATTGCGCACATCTTGCATCATGGTGAGTCTGGTGGCATTTATAACCTTGGTGGCGGTAACGAACGCTACAACATCGATGTAACCCATCAAATGTTGGAACACCTTGATAAGCCACGCTCACTCATTACGCCAGTTGAAGACCGTGCTGGTCACGACCGTCGTTACTCACTAGACTGCTCTAATCTGCACGCTATTGGCTGGAAGCCAGCATATGAATTTGAATCTGCGCTGGAAAAGACAGTCAAGTGGTATGTTGACAACGAATGGTGGTGGCGTCCAATCAAGAGCGGCGAATTCAAAGACTTCTACGAACGTCAATACGCTGAACGCTTGAAAAACGCGGGCAAGTAATTCTGTTGTACTAACAATAAAAAGGCGATCCATTTGGATCGCCTTTTTTGTTTATCATAAGGATAGCCACACACAATAATGAGGAGGAACACACCATGGCAAAAGATTTCCGCGAGATGGCGAAACAATATCAAACGCCAGTAAAAGAGTCGCAAACACCAGGCAAGAACAATACCGTTAGTCGGGCTGTTACTAACCAGCAACCGAGCTTCATTTCACGACTTTTGAAATTCTTTGTAACGCTAGGATTGTCTGGGCTTATTTTGCCGATTGTACTGTACGGGCTTTGGAGCTTGCCTGTTGAGCTAGGGTACTTGCCGCCTTATGCAGAAGAGCTAGACACCAATGCCTTTCTAGGGGCCTTTGGCATTGGTATTTTCTACTGGCTATTCAATTTGCGCCGCAAATCTTGGGGCGGTGTTTTTGGCTTTCTAATTCTCTTAGTGGTGTTATTTGGTGTTTATATTGCCTTGTTGCCAGAAAGCGCAATAATTGATTTCTAGCGCGGCGGCAGGGTATTGCAAATTAACGCCACAAGTTGCTCGGCGCGATAAGGTTTCTGTAAGAACGCAACATTGTCTTCAACATCGGCTAACTTGTCTGCATCTAACCGATTGTATCCAGAAGATAAGATCACCTTGGCATCTGGGTGTTCACGATGGATGCGTTGCATCGTTTCCACCCCGCTGATCCCCGGCATTGAAACGTCGAGTAGCGTAAGGTCAATTTCGCTCTGATGGTCATCGTAAAGGGCGAGACCATCTACGCCAGAGGTCGCACTATAAACGTGGATGTTGTAAGACTGTAGAGATTCTGTAACTGTTTCTAAGACCGCTTCTTCATCATCTACAACCAAAATAACGCGTCCGTCCAGCACGTTTGGGTCAATGGTTGCGGCTTGTTCAGCTTTGCGCTGAACGTTCTCCTCAATCGGGAAAATAATATCGAATCGCGTGCCTTCTCCAGCGATGCTCTGCACTTGAATGCTGCCTTTGTGTGAACGCAAAATCCCTAGAACAGCAGCCAAACCAAGCCCGTGCCCACTGTTCTTAGTGGTAAAGAATGGATCAAAAATGCGCAGTTGCGTTTCTTCGCTCATCCCGCAGCCATTGTCTTGAAATTCCATGCACATATATCTGCCAGCGCTGAGATCCGGCGTGATGGGCTTCCAATTTTCAAGGTCGCTATCGCACATGTCATAGGTATAGGTTTTGATGTGCAAGCTACCATCGTTAGTGCCAATTGCTTCGCTCGCATTGATCATCATATTCATAATGACCTGCTGAATTTGGCCGCGTTCTGCCAAAATGCTAGGTGGCGTTTGCATCAGGTCTAGCGTTAGGCGTACATTGTCTGGGACTGTCACCTGCAGTAATTCTGCGTTTTCGCTAATGACCTGATTGACATTAACTGGCTCGCGTTCAGTGGATTGTCCACGCCCTGCATAGGCCATCATTTGGCGCGTTAACTCACTCGCGCGAAGTGCGGCTTGTTCAATTTTCTTGACGTTCTTGAGCGCCTTATGCTCACTGTCTAAGCGCTTTTGCACAATTTGCGACTGGCCCATAATGGCCAACAGCAAATTATTGAAATCATGCGCAATCCCGCCTGCCATGACTCCTAAGCTTTCTAGCTTTTGAGACTGCAACATGGCGGCTTCTTTTTGCTTACGATCCGTAATATCCAAGACGCTGGCGCGAATTAGCCGCCGTTCTGTATCTGGTAAGCGGATTTCACGGATTTCAGCGCGGAATGCCTCGCCATTGGCGCGCTGTAACGTGGTTTCCCAAACGTTATGTCCATGTGACAGTACTTGTCTGACAGACTCTCGGCGCAATTCCATCCGACGGTGATCCATTCCGCCATGGACTAATGACTGCGATTTAATTTGCTTCAATTCGTCTTCGCAATAGCCAAACAACTCGCTTGCAACCGGATTAACTTCGATGAATCGGTCTGTATCAACGTCCAAAATCAAGATCGCTTCCGGCGCATTGTCAATCAGGGTTTTTAGCTGCTGTTC
>JAHDBS010000020.1:19802-26225 GCA_020630225.1 Anaerolineales bacterium
GTCTTCTTCGCCAGGTAATGACAGAACGGCTTCCTCTTCCAAAAAAGCATGTCCAACTAGCCCCTCCATCAACTGCGGATAGGTATAGGTCATGTCCAGTCCTTCAGGGCCAATGTAAATGGAATTTTGAACTTGTTCTTTCTCGCGGTCCAGCAGGTGCATCATCACCCATTGACACTCACTACGCTCGTAATAGGTTTTTAGGATGGTATTTAGCAGGCCTTCTAAGTCTGCTTGCTGGTTTGCGGCTTGTGAAACTTCAAACAGGATTTCAGCACGTAGGCGAGCTTGCTCATGTTGGTGCAACAGCTGGCTATTGCGAATGGCAATCGCTGCGCTTTCAGAAATTGATTCCAACAAGGTAACTTGGTCTTGGGTGAAGTCATCTTGCTCTGCCCCGCTAATAACGCCAAGCAGGCCAACAACCTGTTCGTTATGCCCCAAAATTGGAGCAATCATGAGTGGTCCAATTTTGTTTTCACTGCGCCAATGACGGACTTCTATTGGGTCACGTAAGTCTTCAACATGATTGCGGAAAATGGCGATCTGTTTGTTCTCAATGACCCAGGCTGGCGTGCCTGTTCCAACGTTTTTCCAAGCCATTAAGTCCTGATGCGGTACCAGGACTTCGCCTGCATAATAATTTGCCAGTATTTGTTTGTTCTCAATATCAAAAATATTTAGAAACGCGCGACGGGCATTGAAGTTGATGAGCGTTTCTTGGACAATCGTGTTGAATAGCGCTTCAGACCCGACGCTCCGATTGAGTGCCATCCCAATATTGCGCAATGTGTCTGACCGGGCAGCTGAAAGTTCTAACTGAGTGTTTGCGCTGCGCGTTGGGTTAACAATGTCTTCGAAATAGAAGAAGAGTAAAAAGGCAACTGCCCCAGACAAACTTAGTACTGATAGGAATTGAAGGGGCGTTGTGTCATTGGTCATTGAAGGCACAATGGAACCAATGGAAATGCCAGCAAAGACCAGCACGTCTCCTAAGTGGTAAAGCCAACGTTTTGACAGTTTGCTGCGGAAAACGAGTACACAAGAGTACACCCAAAACACAAACGGCGGTAGCAAGGTTGGTAGTGCCACCATGGCTAGATTAATGCTGCTGTCACGCGCTTCTTGCACAATGATTTCTTCAATCATCAGGGCTGGAAACAACAGATACAGCAACGCGGAAAGCGCTGCTAAGGTGTAGCCAATGCGTAAAGTGCGTTTTGCGCGGGGCGTATCTTCTGCTTTGTTCAAAATCAGCCCAAAACGTGTTGAGCTAATCCCAGAGAAGATAGTTGCTGCCATAGTCAAAGCAGTTAAGTAGACTAAATACGTAGGAGCATAGGCTTGGTCTACAAGAATACTTGGCGTTTGAAAGTCAGTTCCCTGACTTAGCATGCGAATGGCTAGCAAGGCTAGCGTCCAAAGCGTAAATGCGCCGATCTTCTCTGCAAATGCAATACTGGCTTTTGTAGCAGACTTGCGCCCACTCACAATGGGAGCAACGATGAGTAATGTGGTGAATGTAATCGCAACTGTAATAACAAATGTTATTGCAGCATGTAATGAATGCGGATCACTAGCGCGTAGTGGGATCATGGCTTGGATAAATGGAAACGCGAATTCGCACAACGTGATAAATAGTTGTGTTATTGCAGTGTATCCGATTTTTAGACGTAAAAACTATGAGGTTTCGTTGAGATTATTGCTCAACAAGTCAGAAGACCTTAGGATCTTTGACTTTTTATTTTTCAATCAGCGTTAAGCCAATAATGTCTAAAAGTTGCTCTGTGCGATAAGGCTTTTGTAAGAAGGTGACATGGTCTTCTAATTCAGCGACTTTGTCTGCGTCGAGCTGGTTATATCCAGATGACAGAATAACCTTTGCGTCGCCATGAATACGATGTAGCTGCCGCATGGTCTCCACCCCACTAATGCCGGGCATGGAAACGTCCACTAATGTGAGATCGATCGCATTTTGGTTTGCTTTGAAGAGTTCAATCCCAGCGACTCCAGATAACGCTGGATGCACGTGCATAGCGTACGAACGCAGCGTTTCGGAGATGGTGTCTAGCACGGCTTCGTCGTCGTCAATGACCAAAATTGTTTTGCCTGCAAGTGCGTCTAGATCGGTTGTCTGTGTGTCAATGTTGGCGCGTGACTGTTTCCGTAGATCAATTGGAAACAGAATTTGGAAAGTTGTCCCAGCGCCTAGCTCACTTTCGAGACGAATGCAGCCACCATGCGAGCGGATAATCCCAAGCACTGCGGCTAACCCAAGTCCATGTCCAGAGTTCTTAGTTGTAAAGAATGGATCGAAAATGCGGGCTTTGGTTTCGGGAGTCATCCCGCTTCCGTTATCACGGAAAGCTAGCCGCACGTACTCTCCTGTAGAGACATCCGTGGTGATGCTTTGCCACATTGATACATCTTTTTCATGCAGTTGATATAAGTCAGTTGTAACCCAAATGTCACCGGTGTCAGTTCCAATCGCTTCACTGCCGTTGATCATCATGTTCATGACAACTTGCTGAATTTGACCGCGTTCCCCGAAGACAATAGGTAAGGCTTCTTTCAGATTTGTGTGAATGCTAATTGTGTTTGGAATAGTTGCGCGTAACAGTTCAGCGTTTTCAACAATCAACGTGTTGATATCAATTGCTGTACGCTCTGCAGTTTGTCCACGCCCGGCATAGGCCATCATTTGACGGGTTAGCTCAGAGGCGCGCTGGGCAGCTTTCTCTATCTTTACAATATTCTTGATCGCAGGGTTATCTGGTTCTAAGCGGCGTTGGGCAATTTGTGACTGCCCCAACATTGCCAGCAACAAGTTATTGAAGTCATGTGCAATCCCGCCAGCCATCACGCCCAAACTTTCTAGCTTTTGCGACTGCAGCATTGTTGCTTCCCGTTGTTTACGGTTGGTGATGTCAATAATGCTGGTGCGCGCGAGTTTACTTTGCCCTGGCAGTGCGACGACACGTACTTCGGCTGGGAACTCTGTTCCGCTAGAGGTGATGAACGTACGCTCGCCAATAAATTGTCCGCGTTCCGAAAGCGATTCGAAAATCTCCTTCCGTGAATTATTTTGCTCTTCACGATTTAACGCTGGATACAGCTCAATCGGCTGCATGGTGAGCAATTCTTCTTTAGAACGCTCAAATAACGCGCACGCCAGCGGGTTTGCATCAATAAAACGATCCTCGTCTAGATCAAGTAGCAAAATTGCATCTGGCGCAAATTGGACAAGCGTTCGAAATTGGTTCTCACTTTGACGTACCTGCTCAGCCGCATTGAAGGTCAATATTGAGTTGGCTAGTTGCTTGGTGACAGCTGAGAGCAAATCAAGATCGTCTTGTGTAAAGTCAGGTGAGTTGATGCCTGCGTAAACAGAAATTACGCCTAAGACAACGCCATGATCCAAAATGGGGGCTGCCATTGCAGAGCTAACCCCAAGTGCGTCACGGGCAACTGTAAAATGCGTTGCCTCATGCTCATGGGCTTTGAGCCGCGGAGAAAGCACTGGTTGCTTCTTGAGAAAGGTATATCCAATGAGCGTTTGCTTGAGTTCTGCATAGCTCAGGTTATTCCCTACGCCTTCAATGCCTTTCATCATCACGCGCTGAATTGATTGCGTTGCCTCATCTAGCAAGTGGCACGCAACCCACCGGTGACCTGTACGAGAGTAGTAAGTCGTGATGATGGTTTTGAGCAAGCCATCTAAGGTGTTTTGCTCACTCGCCGCGTGAGCAATATCAAACATGATCTCTGCTCGTAGTCGCTGTCGTTCCTCGTGTAGTAACAGTCGACTGTTTTTTAATGCAATGCTTGCAAGCTCTGAAATTGACTCCAACAGTGCAAGCTCAGTAATGCTGAATTCAGGCTGATCTTCATGGCGACCTAGGCTTAGCACGCCGACGACGTCTTCATTACTTAGAATGGGGACAGAGACAACGCTGCCAATTTGGTTGTTGACGCGATATTGCTTTGCAGCTGAGTCTGGTGTTTGGGCTAAGGCAGCTTTAGTCGACAGGACCACGCGTTTTTCACGCACTGCCTGTCCGGTAATACTAGCTTCTATCCAGTTCCAATCGACGGTGCGTCCACTTTTGGTGTTGGCCGTAATGTGCTGCAAAACTTGCTTGTTTTCAACGTCTAAGGTGAGCAACATCACAGAGTGGGCAACAATGGCTGAGCGCGTTTCCTTGAACAGCGTTTGGAGCAATTCAGCTTCGTCCAAATTGGCATTGATGGCCGTACTAATGTTTTGGAGCGTGCGTTCACGGAGCAAGCTGCGTTGCGAGCGAGCGAGCGCTTCGACTTGCTGACTCAGTAGTCGCCCGTTTTTGAGCGCAATCCCAGCCTGATTCGCAATTGACTCAAGGAAGTTGATGTCTTCTGCACTGAAATTACGTGTCTGAATTTCACGCGTAGCGGCCAACATCCCGAGTAGTTCGTTTTGATAAACAATTGGCACAATGGCGAAGCACCCAATGTTGGTATTGAAGCGATCTATCCCAATGGTGTGCGTCTGGTCTGAAATTGCGCGTGGGTCATTATTTGAAATGACGACGGTCTTCTGCGTTCGCAACACCTGACCATACAAATGATCTTGTACATAGTCCCAAGTTACTTGGGCCGTAATATTCTGAGCGTCCCCTGCTCCACGATATCTGGCAACTGTTGCTTCGCGGGCCTGATCAATCACAATCATCAAAAGACCATGAAAGCCAATTGCGCCATTGATGTTATCTAGCAAGGCCTCAATGAGGTTTTCAGTTTCTAGCTCCTGATTGATGACATTCCCGACTGTTCGCAGCGTTTCTGACGTTTGCAGCGCAGTTTCAATTTTTTGAGTTTTGCGGTCATTGAGTAATGTGCTGGCGATTTGTACCGCAGCCGTTTCGGCAACGCCAACTTCAGTGCTAGTGAAGTCAGGTTGACCAGCAGCACGTGAGAATGTCAGTGTGCCGATCATTGCGTCCTTGTAAAGCAGCGGCAGCACCAAGACGGCGCCAACGCCAACTGATGCGCGCCGGTTTTGGACCGCTGCGCTTTCGCGCTTGTCAGGAACTACGCCAGATGAATTTGCTGTTGCTCGGTTTTCTAATACCCATCCAGTTAAGCCGTCTTGCAGCCATGTCACATCAGTGAGGGTTGCGAGCCCTTTATCTACCGTGGCATCTGTTTGAATGACCTGCTCAATTTGCATTAGATCCTCTGTTAGCACGATCATTGTTTGGTCACGGCTGGGAACAATTTCATCGAGCAGTTCTAAAATTGTCATCATGCCATCGTCTGTTTTTGACTCATGCGCTAGGGTCTGACTAATTTGATTTAGGACAACAGTGCGTTTGAGCTCTTTTTGCGTTTTGAGCAAGTTTTGCTCACGTTCTTGCATGGCAATTCGCGTGACATTGAGCTCATCGCTATTGAGGTAGAAGTAGAACAGACTGATGCTAGATCCTAAGAAAAATAGGGACACAGCTAAGGTCTCTAGCATTGGTGGATATAAGAATTGTGCTGTTAGTGCGACGAGAATAATCAAGTCACTAAGTAGGTAAAACCTTACCCGCTTGTCACGCTGCCAACCTAACAAGCAGATACCATAGACCCAGCAGAGTAATGTTAGCGCAATGAGGATGCCACCAAGCGGCGTGGTTTCAGCAGTAATGTCTAGCGTCTGTGAAACGATGATACGTTCCATAATTTGGGGCGTCCAGAACATCAAGGCGAATGACACCATTGCTGCCCATATGTACCCAATAATCACATACAGCCGATTAAAGAAAGTTTGATGTACACCCAGCCAAACCAACGCAAAATGGGCACTGCTAATGCTGCTAAAGAGGAAAATACAGGATGTGGTCAAAATGACTGTCATCACAGCCTGATGTGGAATTGGTGGCGCGATGCTAATAGCGGTGACAGAGCTTAGCGCAAGAAATTTGCCAGCTAGACCAGATACATTCCACAGCACAGCAATTGCCACTTTGATTGTGAAAATGCGGCCCAACAATGATGTCCGCTTCCATTGCCCTGCTAGGGGGAGAAATACAGAGACAAGCGCAATGAGCGCGAGGGTATTGAAAAGAACGGTGACCGAACTTAAAAAGCTATCAGGCTGATGTGCGTAGAAATTTTCCATTTAAAGCGCACAACATCACCACCCACTTAGCTTAGGTGGAGTGCTGTCAATGGTTGAACGGTTATATAGATTGCTTGCACCCATAAATTGATGCACAGCAAGAGTGAAAAAACACTATAAAAGCGGTGTCATGATTCCCTTTGCATCATTCAGATACACCCAATTTCGGAAATCATTGTGTTGTGGAGAGCCTTTTGTCGTGAAAAAAGACAGATGAAGAGAATAAATACCTACGACGCTGCTTCACATTACGAATTATGTACATCTAAAAGTGTACA
>JAHDBS010000396.1:0-1943 GCA_020630225.1 Anaerolineales bacterium
AGACCGCTCTGAAATGGACTCGCGCTTAGAAACGCGCTTGCTAGATCCACGGCAATCGACGGTGTGTATTATGACCGCGCCGATTTATAAGGGCGGTAAGAAGAGTAAACGGAATACGCGCGGGTCGCGCCGAAGTTAGTCCGTATCTTTTCTTTAGATCTGATTTTTGACGAAGCAGCTTGCTCCAAGCAAGCTGCTTCTTTTTTAAACGCAAATAACATTTGAATTCGGTTGCGAGACTCTTTGCTTACCTCTAAAATAGGTACTGTAGCCATATGAGAGAGGACATAACTTGTCAGACCCAATTACTTTTGCCGCATTTGTAAAGCCTCTAATTATTGACGCCCTCGCTGGGAAAGCGTTTGACCAAGCAGTGTCAGCGGTTGTCGGTAAAGAACGTGTGCGTGTCTTGATGTCAAAATTCAAGGACATTGATGCGACGTCATCAAAATTTGAAGATGTCTACATTCACGCCTTAGTCACTTACCAAGTTAACGCCAACAAACGCCCACGGGAAGTTTTAGAATTTTTCCGGCTTAAAGCAGTTACAACTGTTTTCCGCCAATTGTATGCAGCGGGTGACTTGACGATATTGCCGCAAGATGCAGATGATCTGCTCGCAAAATGCTGGACTGGCTCCTACCCCAAAGACGGACAGTTTTCAGCGGAAGAAGAATTCGCAGCCTTTGTTACGGTATTTCAAAACGTTGCCAGTGATGTTCGCACTGTCCCGGAAATAGATGCAAATCGTAAGTTAGATACGATAATTGAGATCTTAACGCCAGCCGCTGTTCCTGTGAGTAGTCAGGTGACACCCAAAATGAACCCATTTGGTCATACTGGCATTGTCTCGGCACCCTATTACTTTGTGCGTGAAGCGCTAACACGGAAAGTTGTTGATGAACTCACGAAAGGTCAAAGCGTTTCTATTACTGGAGAACGGAAATTTGGCAAGTCCTCATTTTTAGAATATTTGCGTACAACAGATCGCTTATCCAACGTGTTTACCGATCGGCACTCGCTCAGCCTGCAGTCTATGCGTTCAGATGAACAGTTTTATGAAGCACTTTGTTATGAGCTTAGTATTCCAAAGCAAACATCAGCGTTTATGTTGGGACGGCGTCTCGAGAAAGATAACCGCAGTGTGCTGCTTTGCCTTGATGAAATTGAGGCCATGTTAGATGGCCAAAGCCGCAGCGGAAAAACTGGTTTTACCCTGACGCTTCGCCACAATCTGCGTCATCTGACTGAAAAGAAAATCATCACGTTTGCAATTGCTTCGCAACTTCCGTTAGACCATTTATTTCCAGATAGTCCGACCCAAGCGTCACCGTTGGCAAATCTTTGTGTATCAGTACCGATGCCAACGTTTAGCCTCAATGAGCTACAGTTGTTTGTACAATCACAGTTGGGGCAAAACAATGTGCTGCTGCCCTTACTCTCTGAAATTTACCTGCAAACGGGTGGGCGTCCTGCTAAATTTCAACAAAGACTAAAAAACGCGTACGAAGACCATTATGGACGCTAATACTGTTACAAAGTTAGACTTAGCCCCTAAGCTAAAACGTCCGCTTTCAGCTTGGAAACCACAGGATTATCTGCGTCTACTTTATTGGGTATTTTTCTTCCCGCAGGCGCTAAGGTGGTATGAAGCACAGCATCAGACGCAATCTGAAACCCCATCCGAAAAAGCAACTTTTATACAACGCATTAGCCAGCAATTAAAGCTAGACAATCGAATCTTTCGTCACCTTTGGGTGATGGCGCTAGTTTTGCAAGTTGTTGTTCCATTCAGTATCAGTACCATTTTAATAATGCTTGGTGTTCCGATTGATTGGGGCGGCGTTGCGTTCGGCGTTGCGGTCGGCGTTTTGGCCAGCGTTGCGTTCGGCGTTGCGTTCGGCGTTGCGGTCGGCGTTGCGTTCGGCGTTGCGGTCGGCGTT
>JAHDBS010000396.1:2043-4382 GCA_020630225.1 Anaerolineales bacterium
GGCGTTGCGTTCGGCGGTGCGGTTCTTAGCTTGCCACAACACTTACTGAGCATCTGCGTTGCTCAGTTCTCTAAATCTAAAATTCCGATTTGGACGCGCCGAACGTGGTTACCAATTCCACAAGCACGACAGAGAATTATGGGTGACCTTATTTCTAACAGCACTGTGGGCCTACATAATATTGACCAATATTTACGGTATTCAATGTTATTTGTCAGTGTACAGGGTGGATTTAATCAATGGCTAAACCAAGCACCTGCAGAGCAGAAGATCCCCGCTGTAAGCCTAGCCGCCTCTAATCTCTATGACTCCGATTTGCTTTATTATGTTGGTTTCAACCTAAACAATAGGCTTTGGCGCGTGGCCACAGACGTCCCGCTATTGCCAGAGCGTATCAAACGCTGGTATCACGCTAAATATTTTCCGCTCAGCACAGATGACTTCACACCGCTACAGCACGCGGCATTAGGCTTTTGGAATTTATATAAAAAAGATACAGCAGCCTTGTTACGCGCGTATCGGCATTTTGAAAGTGCGCAACACTTGCCACAAGCAACCGTTGCCCAAAGTATTGCCAACGTGTTAAACAAGAGTTGTGGTGTTGAGACGCTAGCAGACGTCACTAAAATTACGCAGTTCTTTGACTGGGGCGCATTTCAAGAGGCTGAAATTCGTTTAGTTGCTATTCAACATTTACAACAGTTATTTAGCATTGCCCAAGAAGCAACTGTTGCCGCTGAGAGCGTTTCAAAACTCAACCGTAATGCTGCTTTAGGGCGCGCAACAGCCCAACTAGAAATACTCATTACAACTGTGGAAGACACTTGTCCGCAACCTGAGGCTTGGCACATCAAGCAAGCTGCTTTGCAGTGGCGTAGCATCTTGGCTGCAGCTGCCGGGCAAATTGGGGACCTTACCGTTATAGAGCCTGTTCACAACCCATTTGTAGCAGGTAACCCGGTAAAGCCGCCTTTGTTTGTCGGGCGTGATGATATTTATAAACAGCTTGAGTCGTTATGGGGAAATGCGGGAAAAACAGGCGTAGACTCAGTCGTGGTTTACGGGCACCGTCGCATGGGTAAAACCTCCATTTTGCAGAACTTAGGCTTGCAGCGGTTTGGTGTGCAAACGCATGTTGCCAATTTCTCCATGCAAATCACCGGCGACGAAACAACCACTGATCGATTGCTACATTACTTAGCAATTGCTATTTTTGATAGCCTTGAAAAAAATGGCGTTACGGCATTAGCTGAACCAGAGGCAACCGCCTTTGCGCGTGATCACACCTTGGCATTTGATCGGTACCTAAAACAAGTGCGTCAAGCCATCCCCAGTCAGCGCGTTATTCTAGCAATTGATGAATTTGAAATTATTGAAGCAGGTATCGAGGCTGGCCGCATTGACAAAAGCTTTCTAACGTTTATTCGCGGCATAATGCATAAGGAACGTTGGCTCATTTTTGCGCTTGCTGGCCTGCATACGCTGCAAGAAATGACGGCTGATTACTGGAACCCACTGTTTGCTAGCGTAACCCCTATAAAAGTCAGCTTTCTTTCAAAAGCTGCTAGTCAAGACCTGCTAGCCAACCCAACTGATGACTTCATATTAGACTTCACCGGTGAAGTCACTGACTATGTTTACGGGTTCACTGCTGGACAGCCTTACCTGACACAACTTATTGGGCGGTCCTTAGTTAGCCTTTACAATCAACAAGTGTTCGAAGACCAAGCACAACGTGAACAACGATTTACCATTGTCGATGTAGATGCAGTTGTTACGTCAAGTGATTTCTTTGACATTGGTAGCTTTTACTTTGGCGGGGTTTGGGGACAGGCGAAAGATGGCACAGTGCCATTCCAAACTGACTTATTAAAAGTGCTGGCACAAGCAGAAACATCTATGCCTGTTGAAAACTTATTTGAGCGCGCAACGGTTGAAGCCACAGCTGGAAAAGCAGCACTCGCTGAACTTATAAAACATGATGTTGTCAATGCGCATGCTGGAAGCGTTCAACTTTATGTTCCGCTAATGGCGGAATGGATTAAGCGGACGCAATTTTAAATCCCGATTAACTTTAGTCTTGTTTACGAAGTAGGTTGCGCCAAGCAACCTGCTTCGTCGTTTAACCTAGATATCACGGTTGAACAAGTCATAAAAGAACCGTCCAGACACCGCAAATGCGCCGTATACCAGCAGCGCACCCAGCATAATTCCATTTTGTAGCAACGTGCCAATGCCATATTGAAGATGAAATAGCACTAGCGCCGCCCCCATATTCAGCGCCGACCATGCCAGTTGGTTGGCAGACGTATAGCCAAATGGGCTGATGAAGTGAATGC
>JAHDBS010000397.1 GCA_020630225.1 Anaerolineales bacterium
CGGTTGTTCCAGAAGAACCAGCCGCTAATGGCAGCAATGACCAAAGTAAAGAACCACGCCGAACGACCGCCAAAGCTAATCAGGTCTAAGCTAGCGAACATCCAAGTAAACCAAGACAGTAACAGTAAGCCAACAGTTTTTGTGACAGCATAGCCTCGCCCCGGTAAGCCGCGTAAGGCAACATAAGACATTGGGAAGGCGGCTAAGCCCAGCACAATTACCAATGCCCACCAGCCTATAATCGCGGTCGATTCGCTGCGGTTGAATGGACTGCCTGGATTGAATAACCCCGAGGTGCCTTGCTCGCTAAGCCGGTTTTCTGGCAATAGCAGTGCTGTTGGGGCGGCGGTGTAGTCGCGCGCGCTGACCTGAATAGCGCGATCAAGATCGGCTTTTTCAAGAATGGCACGGACTGCATCTGCATCAAAGTTGCTTTGCTTTTCGTAGATGAGGACGCGCGGATGGTCATAGACCGTAAAGGATTCCTCTGCGCTCTGATCGTTGAATGTAATTGGACCAAAGGTTGGCGCATTCACGACTTCATGCACTAAGGTGTAGCCAAGCTCTTCTGCAAACAGTGCATCGTAATATTCGGTCAGAATTGGGAAACGCAATGGCATTTTGGTGTAAGCGTCATACTGACGATTCGTCCCAATGACCATGTAGTCTGACTCACTTAGCACAGTGACCATACGTTCAACTTTGTCCTGATTTGCATCGGTATGCAGTTCAAGATTTTTGTCGATGTACATCCCAGAGAATGGATCGTACTGCTGGGTGCGTGCTGGCAAGCCAAGGTCCCAATTAGTTTCTTTGGCAATTGCTGCACCCGAGATGCTTACAGGGGCGCCATTTGGGGCGCTGCTGATGACATGATATGTCTGACCTTGCTCAATTTGGAAAGGCTGATCCAAGTCAATGACCAGCGAGCCTTCGCGGATGCTAGTGAACTCCGAGAAGTCTTCACTGACAATCCCGGATGTTGCAATGTCATTGACGTCTGCAGCAACTGCTAATCCAATTTGGAAGGTTTCTGGGGCGCTGTCATTGTCTGGGTCAGCTAACCATCCGGTTCGAATCGCAGTGACAGTACCAGTTGCTTGAGCGCGGAACGATTGAATGTATGGTTGCCCGTCCCAGTAAACAAAGTCATATGGCAATGCGACAGGTTGTGAGTACATCCCATCTTCCGTTTCGATTTGCAGATTGATAGGCGCAGGAACGTTTTCAAAGATCCAGTTAGAGGCTTCTAGATGCGTATGCGTGCGGGTGTAAACACGTGTAAAGGCAAAGGCCCAAACAAATGTTGCTAGCGTTACAAAGACCATTGCGCCAAGAGCAACATTGCGGCGTAGGGTGTCGCTAATGCTGACTTTTGGCAGTTTGCCAAGCCAAAATTGAACCCACAGCTGTAATGCTCCAGCCTCGCCAGGCAAGGTGCCTGCATCGCGACTGCGCCAACCGCGGTAAACGGTGAATAAGAACCACGCTGCCAATAAACACATGATGGGATAAATTGGCAAGAAGTAACGGATAAATTTGAACCATTGGCTGCCCATCCACACAAAGTAAATGGCCGTAAATGGCACTAAGATGATGTGCTTTTCCCAGCGCCCGGTCGCAATTTGCCAGCCTGCGAGCAAGAAGCCCAGCATGGCGACAATGCCTAGCGGCCAGCCCATGCCAACGCGCATCATTTGGATCAGTGGATGTGAAAGCCCAGTGAAAGCCCAGTGATGTGCAGGCGGCCAGTCTTGTGAACCATCGACTTGGCCAGAGACTTCTTCAATGTTGGCAAGCCAAGTTTCGTTGAAGCTGAAGTCAAAAATGGAGGTGCCAGAGAATGCATAAGGTTGCCCAACGCGGAATGTTAGGACTGTCACAACTGCGGCGATGGCGACAAAAACGGACAATTTCATCCCAGTTAGGAAGACCTTGCGCGTTTTTCCTTCCGCTTTGTACAAGGTCCACACATAAGACGCTGCAGCAAAGGCGGCTAATAGACCCCAAGGGGCAACGTTGATGCGTGACGCCATCCCTGCACCCAGGGCTAACCCTAAACCGATGTAGTTGCCGACGTGTTCGCTGGTTAGCGACCGCGCGGCAAAGTAAACGACTAAGGTGACAAAGAAACTGGCGAAGTTATCGACTGTGAAATAGTGGGCTTGCTGAATGGGCGCAACGGCCATTGCCATAAAGGCAGCCGCTAATAGCCCAATCTTCCAATCGAACATCCGGCGACCAATTAGGAAAATTAGTAAGACGTTGAAGAGGTCAAATAACCCAGACAAGAAGCGCCCAACCAGATGGACACCGTCATAGCTGGTGTTGAACCCAAAGAAAAATCCAGGATTATCGCCTGTGCCGGTCCAGAAACCACCAGCGCTGGCTTCAAGCCATTCTGCTAAGTAGCGGACAAAGAACAGCGGTGTAAACCCGTAAGAAAAGAAGTTGAAATTATTGTTATAGGGATTGAGCGTTGAAATTTCTGGATCTAAGAAGTCGCTCACACTGTCAACTGACGAAATGGCGGAAGTGACCATCGTCAAGAAGCGTTCATCCGGATGCACGTGCAAACGGTTGTCCCAATCTAACCCGACCCAGCGGAAGTAACCACCCATGACAAGGATGAGGGCGAGCACAATCCACGGGAACCATGGTTGGCTAACAAAGTCACTCCACATTGCCGCCGGAGTAGACGCGACAGGTGCAGCTTTAGGTGCTTTGGTTGGCGCAGGCGCTGTTGTTTCTGCTGTGAGTTGGGTTTCCTCCACGTTTTGTGGTTGTGAAGGCTGTTGTTTGGGGGCTTGTTTTTTCTTTTTCTTTGCCATAAGAATTTCGTTGCAAAACTGTGGATGCGAATACTACATTCCACTTGCAAAAATCACGCCAACATCAGGGCGTATTTTTTAGTCTATTGTTTCGCACTGCGAAGTTAAGGTTGTTATTGCTGCGAAACACGTACCAATACAGAGTGGGGCTGTAATGTTTCAAAGTTACCCAGTCTCACTATATTACGAATCCGTTCAAACGCAGCAATAAATTAGGTTAAGAAAATGTTCAGGTAAGATTGGCGTTCGCACAGTTAGCTAGTTTGTTGGGTTGCTAGTTTTCTGAGGTCGCTGGACGCATACTAACAATCCTACAAACGAGCCAATTCCTTATGAACCTCACTCCGCAACGCCGTATTATCGGCTCTTTGTTTCTGGCCCAAGGGCTTTTTTCGGCTACTTTTCTCACTATTTTTAGCACGCTATCTATTTTGGCTGCAGATTTGAGTGGTGATGAAGGTAAGGCTGGCTGGGGATCTACCGCGAATCTCATTGGTCGGGCCGTAGCAGGCTATCCAATTGGCTTGTTGATGGATCGGGTTGGGCGACGGACCGGGCTTCTCACTGGCTGGATGTTTGCGTTGGCCGGCATTGGCGTTGGATTTTTAGCGGTACAGCGCGGTATTTTTGCCTTGTTGCTGCTCAGTATGTTTCTGATCGGGATCAATCGGGCGGCTAGTGAACAAAGTAAATTTATTGCGGCTGAAGTCACGCCAGAAGGTAGCCGGTCAAAGATTATTGGCATTATTGTGTTTGCAGGCACTGTCGGTTCCATCTTAGATTATTTCTTGGCTGAGAGTATTCATGACCTAGCGCTGCGCCTAGGCATGACAGATTTTGAAGCCACATGGGTTTTGAGCGCCGGACTTGCTGTGTTGGCATTCCTCGTCCTATTGATTTTCTTGCGTCCGGAGCCAAGTACACTTCGCATTGAAACCGATTCAGATAAATCTGCTGACGAAGCCGCTGCAATTGAAGGGCGGCAACCACTCTCAAAATTGATGAGCAACCCTGCTGTCGTGTTGGCCATCTCTGCGATGGCAATTGGTCAACTTGTAATGACCTTACTCATGGTGATTACACCGTTGCATATGCGTGCTAATCAATATGGGCAGGGCGATATTTTGCAAATTTTGGTCGGCCATACGTTAGGGATGTTTGGGTTTGCCTTTGTGACGGGCTGGCTCGTCCAACGCTTTGGTTCTGTTCGGATGATTATTGCTGGGGCGTTTGTGCTTACTATGGCTGCCGGAATGACACCACTGTCTGTCGCGTTACCAAACTTAGCTGGGTCACTCTTTTTACTTGGCCTCGGCTGGAGTTTTGCCTTTGTCGCTGGGTCTTCGCTGCTGTCAAAAAATGCACAAGGTGCCATCCGTAGCCAAATGCAAGGTACGGCAGATATTGTTGTCGCCGTTTCCAGCGGGATTGCCAGTTTCACAACTGGCATGTTCTTCGAAGCCCGTGGCATTGTGCTCGTCAGTCTCATTGGCTTTGGAATGGTGCTGGTGTTGTTATTGATTAC
>JAHDBS010000398.1 GCA_020630225.1 Anaerolineales bacterium
AATAGGTAACAAAAAAGACGCCCATTTGGGCGTCTTTTCAATGCTACGAGAGTGAGTTCGAGGATGACTACCGTGAGTAGTACTCCACCACGCGAGACACTTCGCAAACCACTGGTACTTCTTCGCGAATTGGAAGGTACTTGAATGTGACAGAGAAGTTCTCAGGTGATAATTCCAAGTAGGCTGGTGGGTTTGAGCCATCAACTGCGTTTTGGAACATTTCCATTTTGCGGCTCTTTTGGCGGACAGACACTACGTCTCCTTCTTGCAATTGGTATGAAGGGATGTTGACTGACTTGCCATTTACCAAAATGTGCTTATGTGACACATATTGGCGAGCAGCGTAAATTGTTGGGGCCAAGCCACCGCGGAAAACGACGGCGTCTAAGCGTTGTTCCAACAATTGAACCAATGCTTCTGCGGTATTACCAACTTGGCGTGATGCCATGCGGTAGTAGTTGCGAAGTTGGCGTTCGTGAATGTTATATTGCGCACGCAAGCGTTGCTTTTCCAACAACTGAACCTTGTAATCCGACATCTTGTTCCGGCGGAACATTTGACCAGGGCCATGTTGTCCTGGTGGATGTGGACGGCTTTCCATTACTTTTGCGGCTTTACGCGTTAATGGAATGCCAAGGCGGCGTGATAATTTGACTACAGAGCCTCGCTTCTGCATGAATGTTTCTCCTAAACTACTCTCGTTTTTGGTTTTTTATTTTTTATGTCACTAAGACAACTTTGCAATTATAGCAACTTCTAATACCTTTTTGAAGTCCCCAATATTGAGACATTGTCAAAGTAGGGAAATACTACCGCAAATGGTCGCCGCCATCGACATGTAAGATTTCACCAGTAATGTATGGATGCCGGATTAAGAATAGAACTGCATCTACTATTTGATCTGGTGTGCCCGGTTTTTCAAGCGGCATTTTTGCACCTAGCGTGTTCCAGCGGCTGTCGCTCCAATCGTCTGGTTTAAGCGCCAGCCCAGGTGCGACTGCATTAACACGGATGTTTGGTGCTAACGCACGTGCTGCCACTTGTGTGAGCTTGTTAAGCGCTCCCTTTGAGACAGACTGGCTAGGGTGGTGAATCCAATTTTTACTGCCACCAATATCGCTAATGTTGATGATAACACCTTGTGTTGCCATTCGCTTGGCAGCTTGCTGGGTGAGCAAGAATGGCGCGGTCAGATTTATGTCCAAGGCTGCTTGCCACTGCTTCAAGTCAAGCTCAAGAAAGGGCACTTGAAAGAATACCCCAGCAGAGTTGATGAGAATGTCTAGCCTATCAATGTCAGTAAACATTGCCTGAATTGCGTCAGGGTCACTTAGGTCGGCTTGAATTGCGGATGCTCGAACGCCCAATTCTGTTAAGTCCTTAACAGTTTCAAGTGCCGGATGTTCAGACCGCCCATAGTGGATAATAACATCACATCCTAAATGTGCGAGGCCGATGGCAATTGCTCGTCCTAAACGATGCCCTCCACCGGTAACAAGCGCTATTTTGTCTGCTAATGGTCTTGGTTGCATACGCCGTAGTGTACCAATAAAAAAGCCTCGTCTCTACCCAAGACGAGGCCTACCCCAAATAGCTCCCTGAGAGCGTGCTTCTCTTCAGAATGCTGACTTGTGCATCTGCTAATCAATTGGCGTCGCGATAATGAAATGGCGGCCCCATGAGTCTTCACCGTCGTGTTCAATGCATGTTTGCAATGTGAGGTGATGGTCTCCAGTGTAAACCTCTGCAAACAATTGGCTAGAGGTGAGCTGCTTGCCAGAGTGAAGATCTACAAAATTGCTATACAAGCTGTCTGGCGACAGTGCTTGATATTGCTTGATTTCATTTACCTGATACTTAGCGGTGCTGCCATCACCATAGACGACAGTTACTACTGATCCTTCAGATAGTTTGAAGAAGTCATACCCCGATAGGTAGTTGTGTGCCAATATGCCAATGTTGTCAAAGCGACTAGCGTATTCGAATTCAGTAGCAGTGCCTAAACGAGGCTCAATGTAACCCGGCGTGTTTTCTGGCTGTTGAAATACGTCTAGTGCAAATGCATTTTCTGCATAAACAGCAATGACTTCATTTGTTTCAGTAAATGGCAGGTTTGCATAGAAGCTATCGAACTTGGATTCGATTGGTGGTGCGACTAGCTCGACAGCTTCTGCTTCAATGATGCTAACTTCAGCATCAGCGGGAGGTAATGAAACGTTGCGCCCGGCAACAGGGATTGAGTATGAGTTTGCAGACTGTACAACGCCTGCTAATGCAACCAATATTGTTCCGACCACAAGAAGAACTGATCGGACTATACGTTGAAAAGAAATTACACTTGCTAAGACCATACCAATCACCAGTAAATTGTCCAAACCTTGAGAATTTGTTTGTTTTTGGTTTGGATTACCTTAATAATACATGGTCTTTGTGAATGTTATTTTGTATAAATTGTTATTTCTGTAATTTTTATTGAAAATTAGAAGATTTACGGCTTTTTCTGCCTTTTTTAGGTTGCTTGATAGATATTTATTTTGTCATCTTGTTTGTTTTTGCAGTAAATATTGACTATTGGTTAGATTGTAAAGACTGCAGTTTGAATCAGCTCTTCTGTGGTCTTAGTTAGCTTGTAATTAGAGAGTTGGAGAGATGGTCAGTGCGGTTTAGGTAAAAGATGGAGCTAAATTGCTGGTTGAAGTGTAACCGTGTAATCGATGTGTTGTTAACAAGCATCCAATTTTCGGTATTTATAATTTTTGTACCGAAGCGCGCTTCTATCATGTAATTAATGAAGCCAGCGTGTGAGATCAAGGCAACTTGGTCTTGTTGTTCATGAGTGTCCAGCAATGTTTGCAGTACAGTCTGGCTGCGTGCTAATGCTTGGTCTGTCGGCTCTTTGGAACGCGACTTCCACCATCCGTCTGGGTGTGCTGTTTCTGGGTAAACCAAGCGCGGATAGTGTGTTTCAAAGTGAGCTTTGCCTAATCCCGGTACACCAACTTCAGTGTCTGTCTCTGGATCATGCTGAAACAAGCCGCCATATTCATATGCGTTGTCTAGCGCTAGTAATGGAAGGTCATAAGCTTCTGAGAGGGGATACGCAGTTTGCACAGCACGTTCCATCAAGCTGCAATAAATATGAGTGAAGTTGAACCCTGCAATATTTTGTGGGTCCCAATCACTTGTATAAGAAGGGTCTCCGTGGGCAAATAGGGCTTTGGCTGTGGCGCTGGCTTGCTGTTCACCAACCTCAGTTAACTTTGGATCAGCAACACGTTGACGTCGATAGTCTTTGACACCCCAAAGTGTATTGTTTTGTGATTGTCCGTGACGAATGAGATACAAGTCCATATTGATAAATGACGTTAGAATTGTGAAATAATTTCAGCAGTCAAAAATGTTGCTGATAGGAAAATAAAAATGGAAGAACGAATTGTAAAGTGTGCCCGTCTTGGGCGTGAATTGCCAGGCTTGAAGAAACCACCATTCAAAGGTGACTTAGGCCAACGTGTCTATGACTCTGTTTCTGCGCAAGCTTGGAAGGAATGGCGTCAACAATCCGTAGTGATCATCAATCACTATGGTCTTAATATGGCTGACCCGCGGGCAACCCAACTCTTAATGAAAGAGATGGAGAAATTCCTGTTTGAAGCAGACCAACCAGAAATGCCAGACGATTGGATCCCAGCTGACCAACAATCAGACGGCCCGCCACCAGTCCCATAGCCTCAAATTCGGCCGGCAATCATGTCGCCCACAATTTTTCGGGCGTCTGTGAAGGTGAAGCCATATCCTAACGCTGCATTCCAGATGGCTTGCGTATCTTTAGGGTAAGTTTCTGGCGGTTTAGGCAATAACGCAAGAATACGTTTGTAATTGCCATATATTTCGCGAATAGACATCAACTCGGCTTTTGGGTCGGTTGACCAATCAAGCGCGTGTGCAACAACTGCTGCCACGCGCTTTAGTTTTTCTACGCCAACGTCCTCAATTGGCATCACCACTGGTGCCCAATGCTCTCCTTGAAAATGTGTTTCAAAGAGTTCATAAACCGCATCATCGGCATCATTTGCTACAAGGATCAAAACAATATCCATTGCGCAAATCATACCGTAATGATTGCGAAATGCCTGTTATGATTCGCGCAAAAAATGGAGCACTTTATGAAAAACTATCGCTTACTTCTAATTGGATTTGGCAATGTTGGACAAGGTTTTGCCCAATTGCTAATTGATCGACAGGCAGCATTAGCTGCAGATTTTGACTGTGGTTTTACTATTGTGGGCGTTGCAACGCGCTCACGCGGCAGTGTTTATGCCGCTGGTGGGTTAGATCCACAAGCACTACTCGATG
>JAHDBS010000399.1 GCA_020630225.1 Anaerolineales bacterium
GGGTGCCAGTCGTAGCGTTCCGTTGCCACACCTAAGAGTGATTTGTTCACCAACTGGTACAGCGTAAATAGCGAGGCTGAAGTCACTGCCTCCGCAGCGTCACGGGTAAACCCGCCCCGAAAGGTAGCCAGTTCACACAGCGCATGCTGTTCCGTTGGTGTCAGCATATTCCATGAGTAGTCAAAGACCACGGTCATGCTGCTATGGCGCGCTTCAATATCGCGGTTGTTGCTGACTAACACCGCCAAACCGCGCTCAATTTCAGCCGCTATTTGTTCGCAGCTCAGCACCACGCGCCACGCGGCGGCCATCTCCAGTGCTAGGGGCAAGCCGTTGGTCAATTCACAAATGCGTCGCATGGCGGGTAAATCTGCCACGTCGGGCAACGCTGGCTGCACCAAGCGCGACCGATCTACAAAGAGCTTGAGCGCATCTGAATCCACCGCCAAGCCGCTCAGAAAGAAGCGTGCCTCCCCAGCGATGTTCAAACTTTCGCGCGAGGTGACTAATACATGCAACTGCGGCAATGCTTCGAGCAACTGCTTGAGCTGCTGCGCACCGCCCTCTAGTAAATGCTCAAAATTGTCTAGCACCAGTAACAGTTGCTGGTCTTGCCACTGCGTAATGATGGCCTGCAGCGGATCTGTTCCGGTATTGATGCTCGCGGTCTTGGCAATTTGCGAAGCAATGTCGGTTGCCGCTGTCAGCGCGGCCAAATGCACCACCCAGACTCCGGCGCTAAAGTGCGGTCGCATGCGATGCGCCACTTCTACCGCCAAGCGCGTTTTGCCAATGCCACCTTGCCCCAAAATTGTGACTAAGCGGTTTTCCTGAAGCTTGACCTGTAGTTCGTCCAGTTCAGCCACGCGGCCAATTAACGCAGAGATCGCGCTAGGTAAATTGTGACGCGGGCTGTCTGGTGGGGGCGGCGCTTCAGGCGTGTTGTTGAGGAAATCGCCTGAGCCGACCTGACGGTAAAGTGCTTTGGTTTCTGGGCTAGGGTCAATCCCCAGCTCATTGCTCAGCACAGCCTTGCAACGCTCATATTGTTCAAGTGCTGCGGTTTGTTGACCTTGCTGGGCATAGGCCCACATCAAATGCCGATAGGCCGGTTCATGGAGGGTATCGTTCGCAATCCACGTTTGGGCATAGGTAATAACCTTTGTCCACGTCTCAGCAGCAGTGTGTGCATCGATGAGCTGCTGTAGCGTTTGGATCTGTAGTTGGGCAAGAGCGCGGGCGGTAAACAATTGCCAGTCATCAAAACGGGGACAGTCTGGCAGGGTGAAGTCTTCAAGAAATGGGGCGGTGTAGAGTGCCTGCGCGGCTTCTAAGTCAGCCGTTGTGCCTGTTGCCACTAAGGCGCGAAAGGTATCCACGTCTAGGGTGACGGTTGCCACCGCTTGGACTGTTTGGCGCGTGATCTCTAAAACGTCATCGCCAACGGCGGCGCGGATATTCCGCAACGCCACCCGCAAAGACCCTTTTGCACGCGCACTGTCTACTGTTGGCCAGAATAAAGCCGCTAACGCCGCACGACTATGCGCGTCACGCGTACAAGCCAAATAAATGAAAAGCGCAAAGGCTTTTTGGGTCCGAATCTGTACGCGTTCAGACGCAACCCGTAATTGTGGTGTCCCGAATAAAGATAACGCGATCAATTGCAAATTCTTTTGTTTACTAAGCGAAAAAATAAAATCTTCAAAAGATTAGCTTTTGTGAAATTACTGAACAGTTGTGTCTTTTGTTGACTGCGGTGAGGCTCAAAACACTAAATTACAAATCACGTATACATAGAATTAAATACTATATTTTGATTTGCCTAGTCTGATTTTACAGCAACCAATTATGACTAAAATTATAAATTTATTTCAAAAATCAAACTTGTACAGCTCAGTTAAAACACTGCCTTATCGCATGCTGCATTCTCATTCATTTGGGTGACCCGTTAGCACACATTTCTCTTCTACAACTGCTTTTCATGCCCCGTTCACGTTCCGTTCCCGCTCCATCCGTATAGTCGTAGACAGACAGCTCCAACCAACTAAGGCGAATGCATGGTGGGCTGTTGAAAAGGGGCAAAGCATGAACACATACGAACACCAACTCACATTTACTAGCGACCTGATCACCAACGTGACATACATGGCGCGTTCATTTCACATCACTGCGGACCAACCGATGCAGTCTCCGCCCGTTACCATCACACAAAATGGTTCGGACTGGAGCATCACGGCGCATTGCGCTTGTAAAGACTCACCAAACGTTGCAGGGGACTTCAACGAAGTTTGTGAAGGGCAAATTCACACATCTAACACGGGGCAGGTTGCCAGTCTCCCAACAGACCTAAGCTTTTGTTATGGGGTTATTGTGACCTTCAGCGTAGAGGAAACCGTCTATGAAGTGGATCTTTTCATCGGGCATGGGGGGCACGACACGCAGCAACCTGTTTGGTGGCTTGGCGGCGCAAACGTCATGAACAGTGGAAAGGCAATGCTGCTACTGATTAGTTACAACCAAATTGCGCACATCTTAACCATATCAAGCACGCCTGACGCTTTTAGTTTTGCATTCGAACCCGTTCAGACGCCCGTGAAGCTCATGCTGTCTGCGTTGAAGCCAATGCTCCTAAGTGGCTTTTAGCCCCATATTCTTCAAGAAAACATAGTTGTTTAGCACCAAGGAATTCTGATGACACTTTCAGCTTTATTTACACAACTTAGTCGCGCACTCTCTAGCGCAACGTTATATCGAGTATGCAGTTTGATTGTCACATTGCTGGCCGCGCTATTTCTACCAATTGCAGAGTTCGGTCAGCTCATTACAATGCTAGCCTTGTTCCAACTCATTGCTATTGGCTTCAATTTGGGGTTTGACCTGTGGCTGCAATTTCAGCCCACCAAGCGCCAAACTGCTAACAGCACACTGAGCGCGCGTGTCGGACTTGGCTGTATCTGGGTACTCGGACTGGTCTGGGGACTACAGCGTTTGGCATTGCCAATGTTCCCCACCCATCTGTTAGTGCTTGGCGGCGCATTTATGCTGTTTGAAAGCATATTGAGTCTCTACTTTGTTTGGGCACAGTACAGTCAGCGCACTCAACAATCATTCTATGCCATGCTCATTGTGATCACGCTAACTGTCATTACAACAATCGGGCTGTTTACACTCCCGTATGTGACACTAACGTTTGTCATATTTGCCCGCATCGCTCCAATTTTTGCCGGACTAGGCTACATTTTTGTGAACCGCGACATTCCTGCCCGTGACGTGCAAACATTTGAAAGCCAAACGCCTTATCGTCAGGTGTAGCAACATAGAAAGTGCTTGAAAACAACAGACCGCATTACTGATGCATAGTGCTGTTTTTGAGCACGCAAGACTTATCTAGAATTCGGCATCACAAACAAGATGTTTGGAGATTTTCAACTATCCATCAAGAAGGCGGTGATCGCTGCAGTCACAAGGGCGGGTTCTTCCACTGGCGATGAATGTCCCGCGTTTGGAATGGTGGCCAGCGTTGCATTGGGCAGCGCTCCCGCTAATGCTTCCGCTGTTGCAATCGGCGTGGGTATGTCGTCTTCACCAACCAACACGAGAGTCGGGATCTGCACTTGCGAGAGTTGATCGAGCACTGAATCACGATAGAAAATAGCTTTCCCAAAGCGAAAGAGCCCTACATTGTCTAACCCCAAAATGTAACGCTTCCACGTTTCATACTCTGTCTTGCGGGCGGGGTCTGTGCGGAACTTTTCACCCATTAGCATTTGGATGGCGCGGCCAAATACTGGTCGCACGCCAAGCCACCGCACCACAGCCAGCATTAGGTTGTATTGCCTTAGCCCCGCTGCATCTTCACCGCCGCCCCCGGTGTCAATCAGCACCGCACTCTTGAGTAGCGCAGGCCGCTTGAGCATAAGCCGCACGCCAACGTAGCCACCTGTCGACATCCCTATAAAATGGACTGGGCCGCCAACAAGCTGATCGATTAATGCGGCTGCATCATCAACCAAGTCGTACATACCGAACTCGGTTTTGACGACCTCGCTACCCCCATGACAGCGATGGTCATATGCGATCACGCGGTAATGATCCTTGAGCGCATCAATTTGCGCAGCAAACATTTTGTGGCTCATAAGGTAGCCGTGTGAGAACACAATTGTTTCATCACCGGAACCGTAGTCTTCATAGTGGAGTTGAACGCCATTGGCTTGGAGGGTTGGCATGTGTCTATTCCTTTTGGGTTGTGTGGTGGCTGCATTATACAGAGCGCAGCAGTTGGGGGGCAGTTTGTTATTTAACTAAGGCACCTACAGTGTCACAGAGTTATATTGTCGTAATCG
>JAHDBS010000400.1:0-1395 GCA_020630225.1 Anaerolineales bacterium
ATCGCGAAGTATTTGACCTTGGCAGGCTGAGACAAATCCTCACGGGCAGGAATAGAGTAACCATAGTGTCGCGCTGTGGACAAGCGTGTCATTTGCCAAGGGGTTTCTAGCGTTGCGTTGGCAGGCACTTCCAATTTGAGCAAGTCCACATCGGAAGGAAACTCATGCGCTAAGGCTAAGAGTGCAAACTTACATGTAAAGGCTGCTGCCACTGAAAAGTCAATCTCTTTTGTGTTGGATTCGTGATGTTGAAAAGGAACTTCGTAAGACGCAGCTACAGACATAATCCCATCGGAAGCCGCTTCTAGCGCCGCCCCGACTGTCCCTGAAATAGTCACCCCATTGCCAATATTCTCTCCATAATTAATGCCAGATACAACTAGATCTGGTCGACGATCAAGCAACACAGATACTGCGTGTTGAACCGCCTGACTTGGGGAGGCATGCACACTGTAGGCTTCAAAAGTCTGCGTTTTACCGTGCAGCGTGACAGGCGTAATGACCCCCGTAGACGAATTTGGCATCGCCCGACCCATCGCAGTTTGTTGCGATTCAGGTGCAGCAATAACTAACTCACAAACATCAGCTAAGGCTTCGGCAGCCGCGAGCAAGCCAGCAGAGTGAATACCATCGTCATTGGTTAAGAGAATAAGCGGTTTTGTCATAAAAAGAATCCACGAAGGGCACGAAGGAATAATCGCGTCACTATTACAACCAATCAGTTGAATTTGCACAAGCTTCAAAAGCATCTACTTCCTTTCGACCCACCTTCGTGCCGCTTGATGTGACTTTGTGGATTCAGGAATGATAAGATTCGTGCATTCAAAGGATGTCACCATTGCTCGAATACGTCAAATGGATGCGGGAACGCGTCGGTACAGAAAAAATATTGTTGCTGTATGTCTCGGTCTTAGTGCGAGATGCAGACAATCGCTTGTTGCTGCAAAAGCGCACGGACTTTGAAGTTTGGGGCATCCCAGGTGGCATTGTTGAAATTGGCGAAACCCTAACTGATACCGTCAAGCGTGAGATGCTGGAAGAAACAGGCCTCACAGTAGACGTTGAGCGTATTATTGGGCTTTATGCTGGACCGCAATATGATGTGCTGTACCCCAACGGAGACGAGGTTCAACAAGTCACCATTGCTGTTGAAGCCAAGATAACCGGCGGCACCTTACACGCTGACGGCACAGAGAGCGCTGACTTGCAATGGTTCAGCCAAGCTGACTTGCCTGAGCATTTGTTTCTTTGGTATCAGCATATGGCGCGTGATATGTGGTCTGAACAAAATTGGCCAACCTTTGAAGCGCCACTCGCCAAAGACAGCGGCAATTGGTGGATGGACCTGCGCAAAAAGATTGGTACAGAGCGCATCATCACCATTGGAATTGGGGC
>JAHDBS010000400.1:1495-2710 GCA_020630225.1 Anaerolineales bacterium
ACAAATTTTTTACACCCACATTACATAAAGGAACTATCATGTCTAAAGAAATACTTGCCCCTACAAATGCGCCAAAGGCGATTGGTCCATATTCAGCTGGCATTAAAGTTGGCAATATGGTGTTTACAGCAGGGCAAATTCCGCTCAATCCAGAAACCATGAAGGTTGAAGCAGAAACCATTGAAGACCAAACCCGTCAGGCATTGAATAACCTGAAAGCCGTTTTGGAAGAAGGCGGCAGCAGCATGGACAATGTCATCAAGACCACGGTGTTTATGGCAGACCTTAGTCAATATGCAGCTATGAACGCGGTTTATGCTGAATATTTCAGTGCACACCCGCCTGCCCGCAGCGCTGTACAAGTCGCAGCACTGCCGCTGGGTGTCATGGTAGAAATTGAAGCAATTGGGTTAGTTAGCGAATAACACAAAGCACTTATAACGTTACAAAGCGGGTTTCGTCTGGCCTCTACGGTTACAAATAGAAACCCGCTTTGCAAACCAACAAACACCACATGCCACAAGAAACCATTCTTTTAGTCGATGACGAACAAAACATCCTAGACCTGTCTAAGATGTATTTAGAGCGTGAGCAATTCAATATTATTACTGCCATGGACGGCCTAACAGGGCTTGAAAAAGCAGAATCTGAACGACCAGACTTTGTGGTCTTAGACCTTATGCTCCCCGGTCTTGATGGCTACGAAGTTTGCCGCCGCATTCGCGCTGGCAGCTATCCAGACGTTCCCATTTTGATGTTGACCGCACGTGACGATGACATCGATAAAATCATCGGTCTAGAAATGGGCGCAGATGACTACATGACCAAGCCTTTCAATCCACGTGAAATGGTGGCGCGGGTCAAAGCAATTTTGCGACGCTCAACGCGTCAGGCCTCTGCAACGACGTCAGACGTATTGGCTCTGGGCGATGTTACGGTCAATGAAGGGGCGCGGGAAGTCACCATTGCGAACACAACAACCGACCTACGGACAAAAGAGTTTGACCTACTCCAAAAGCTTATTGAACATAAAGGTATGGTTTTAACTCGGGAGCAATTGCTTAGCCTAGTTTGGGGGTTCGACTTCTATGGCGAAACCCGTACCGTTGATGTCCACATCGCGCAGCTTCGCAAACACCTAAAGAAAAGCGGTAACGTAAAAATTGAAACCGTTACTGGCGTGGGTTACAAAATTGTGACGTACTAGAGTTGCAA
>JAHDBS010000400.1:2810-4342 GCA_020630225.1 Anaerolineales bacterium
ACCATGTTCAAAAGCCTTCGCAGTCGCCTCATTCTGTCGTACCTTTTCGTTCTACTCTTAAGTGGAGCGCTGATTTCGATCGCCTTGATCTTTCTACTGCGCAATAATCCTGTGATTGTTGCAACAGACCAAGCATTTCTAAATCAGCGGTTGCAAAAAGTGCGTCAAGAAGACCCAGAGATGCTGCGCAAGATTGTGCAGTCTGCAGAACGCAATGATGATCGTGAGCAGTTGATTGAAGAGTTTGCTGAGCTCGTCAATGTGCGGGTGTTGGTAGTCCGCAACAACGGGAATGTCCTAATGGACTCCTATGTTATTGACGGTCGCCGCGATTCTGATGACGTCGAACGGATCAATCTCCGTCCAGTTATTAATGATCGGGATCGTAATAATCCTGTCGGAACCTTCATCGACTCAAACAATCGGCGCTGGGCATTTACAAACGTTGCCGCCCTGAATAGTCGGCAAGACAACCGGAATGGGCCAGAGATAGTCTTAGCAAAGCCGCTTAGCTCCCCGCCACAATATGCCTTCGAAAACCTGCTTATGCCATTGATAATTGCCTCTGGCGTGGCCGCGTTTTTCAGCTTAGGCTTTGCCATTCTAATTGGACAATCAGTTGCTTCTCCACTACGAACATTAGCAAAAGCAACTGACAAAGTCGCACAAGGAAACTATGACCAAGAAGTTGCGGTTCGCGGGCCAATTGAAGTGCGTCAAGTCGCAACGTCATTCAACAATATGGTCGAGCGCGTTGAGGCATCACAGACGGCCCAACGTGATTTTGTTGCCAATGTTTCACATGAGTTGAAAACACCGTTGACCTCTATTCAAGGTTATTCGCAGGCCATCAAAGATGATTTTGCAGAGGAACCAGAAACAGCTAAGCGCTTTGCTACGATCATCAATGACGAAGCCAACCGCATGCACCGAATGGTTGTCCAACTGCTGGACTTAGCACGCTGGGACTCAAACCAGACACCTTTGCAGCGCGTTTCAATGGACGTGAGACCGTTGTTAGAAGCAATTGTTGCAAAAGTACAGCCGCAAGCCGCTGAAAAATCGATCGTACTTTCCACAGATATCAAGCCGCTGCCTCCGCTCTCTATCGACGGAGATCGTATCAATCAGGTCTTAACGAATCTGATGGCAAATGCAATCAAGTACACTCCAGATGGCGGTCGCGTGCGGTTGAGTGCTTGGCAAGAAAACAATGTCGCTAACTTTGCAGTCGATGACAATGGCCAAGGCATTCCCGAAGAAGACCTCCCGCGCATTTTTGAACGGTTTTACCGCGCAGACAAGTCACGTAAAGGGAATGGCGCTGAAACCACAAACTTCGGATTGGGGTTAGCAATTTCACAGGAAATTGTTAAAGCCCATGGTGGCAAAATTACAGCCCAGAGTGTTGTGGGGAAAGGCACTCGATTTTTGGTGCAGCTACCAATCTAAAATTCCCTATTGCAAAAGCCAAACAAAACCTCGTATAATATGGGTCGCTTAGGGCGGTTAGCTCAGTTGGTTAGAGCGCT
>JAHDBS010000401.1 GCA_020630225.1 Anaerolineales bacterium
GCTTGGCTTTAGTCCATGCTGTGGCTCTGTTGGGATCAACAAATCAAATCTTGCCCATCATTATGGAAGGGCATTTAGTATCAATTAGTCAATTTGTCGGAGAGTCACAAGCGTTCAATCGATTTGCTTATGTGATGACAATTGAAGATGCTTTCACAACGCATGGATTGCTCAGCGGGCGTAGTATTGCAAACGGATCTGGCTATATCAGCACAGTCCTCTTCCTATTGAGCGTAGTAGGGGCCGTTGTCTTAGTGTTGAAGCGGCAGTGGAAGTACATCATGCTTGCCTTTTGGTATCTTGCAGCAATGGTGTTGTCATTTGGCCCCGGTGTTATTCCATATTATGACGAGCTACTTGCTTATTTGCCTGGCAGTGACCTGATTTACTCCATCAAACTAGTTGGGCGCTACGTGTTTTTGATGGACGTTTTCATGACATTACTAGCAGGCTTGGGCGCTTTGTTTGTTGCTCAACAAGTGGTAAAGCTATTGCCTAGCCTCAAGGTTGGTTCTGTGGTGATGCTTATTGCAAGTGTATTGTTTATTGAAGGCGTCACGCAGTCTACCCGCTTTGACTGGATGTACCCGTACGAGTGGCAAGCAATGCAACCAGGTAAGCCCGACCTTTATGCTGAAATTCAGCAGCTTGAAAACAATAATCAACGTGTACTAGATGTTGATGGCGATATGTTAGGGATGGAGGCGACGATGTTTGCTGGTCTTCCAGGTATGACATCTCACCCAGAAGAAAATTTGCCAAACACTGTGTTCTATCAAACCGTACGTCAGAGTTTGTTAGATGACCCAACCACAATTGAGGATGCAACTGTTCAGAAGATCCTTTATCTATTAGATGTTGGCCATGTAATTGTTGAAGATCGTTCAATTCAAGATCCGAACAAGCATATGCATTATCGGTCGATTGTGATTCCAGAACACAGTCCTGTTGTTGGTAGCTGCATGCTTGCCAACACAATTACTGCTACTAATCTGTGGGAAAATTCAGAGCAGTATGAAGTAGATACGATGCGGAATATGCTGACGTCGTTGCCCACGCTTTATGAAGCTGAGGCTCGATGTGCATCGAACGATAGTCGTCTAACTGTTGATACTTACAGCATTACATTTGATCAAGTAGATCTGACTGTGAACACGTCCGATGCTATGTTTGCTCAGCTGTCATACTCTTATTACCCATACCTGAAAGTTTTCGTGAACGGCGTAGAAGCAGAGTATTTCGAAACAGGGATGGGAATGTTAGGCCTAGAGCTAGATGCTGGAACGCATGAAATACAAGTTCGCCCTTATCTAAATCAGATGCGGGTTTTGAACTTGGTGCTTAATGCAGCTGTGGCTATTTCGCTAATCCTGCTCACTGGCTATCTATTCAGAAAACAACCTCGCGATTCAGAAATTATTGTTTCGCGATAGAGAGTTATTTGTGTCAAACGCAATTCGAAAAATTATTCTCGATCAATCGCATCGGCGGCATGTTGGCCATATTGGTTCATGTCTCTCGATTGCGGATATTGTTGGGGCGCTTTACGACCACGTGTTGCCAGCAGATTACGATCCGGCCAGTCCAGATCGTGACCGCGTTGTCTTGTCAAAAGGGCATGCTGCGTTAGCAATTTACGCTGCATTACGCTTACGTGACATCATTTCACAAGCTGAATTAGACAAATTCTTGGGCGATGAAAGCTACTTAGCGGTGCACCCTGAGCACCAATTGCCGGGCATTGATTTTACGTCTGGTTCACTTGGGCAGGGTTTGTCCGTTGCTGCCGGGTGCGCATTGGCAGCCAAAATGCAAAAGTCAGACCGCAAAGTCTATGTCATTATGAGCGATGCAGAGCTAAATGAAGGCTCTACTTGGGAAGCAGCAATGTTTGCCGCCCACCACAAGCTCGATAATTTGGTTGTGATTTTGGACTCTAATCAGCAGCAGGCGCTAGGGTTTACGAAAGACGTCATGCATCTCGCGAATTTATCGCAACGCTGGGAAATGTTTGATTGGCAGGTCCATAGTGTAGATGGTCATGATCATGCTAAGTTAGCAGCAGCAATGCAAAATCTCTCTACTGATGGCAAACCAACGATGGTGATTGCGAATACGACCTTTGGGAAGGGCGTAAGCTACATGGAAAGCAAAATTCGTTGGCACTATATGCCAATGTCTGAAGAAGAATATCAACAGGCAGTTAGCGAGTTGGGGTACTAAGCAGATGCGTAAAACGTTTATTGCAGAACTCATCAAACTTGCTAAAGCAGATGAGCGCCATGTATTGCTTACTGGTGATCTTGGTTTTATGGTTTTGGAACCATTTATGGAGCGTTTTCCTGACCGCTTCATAAACGCTGGGGTTGCCGAACAAAACATGGTTGGCGTGGCAACTGGACTAGCTGAATCTGGTTTTATACCTTGGGTCTATTCAATTGTGTCGTTTGCAGCACTACGCCCTTATGAGTTCATTCGGAATGGGCCGGTTGTGCACCAATTGCCAGTCCGTATTGTGGGTGTCGGTGGTGGCTTTGAATATGGTCACGCTGGTGTGACGCACCACGGTCTGGAAGATGTCGGCGTGATGCGGACTAATCCAAATCTGAATGTCTATGCACCTGCAGATGCGGCGCAAACGGCTTCGCTTATGGGCCATATTGCGACCATGCCAGCGCCGATTTATTTGCGGTTGGGCAAGAATGAGAATGCTGTTGTCAGTGGCCTAAACGGTACCTACGTGCCAAACGCGCCGCAACACATTCATCAAAGCGACAACGTTTTGTTCTTGAGCATGGGCAGCATTTCAGCTGAAGTGTCGCAAGTCATGGATGCACTGCGTGCAGCCGGTGAAACGCCAGGATTTGCAGTACTTACTAACATTACGCCTGCGCCAATTGCGGCGTTGAAAGACTTGCTTAGTCAATACAACACGGTTGTCACGATTGAAGAACATTACATCGATGGTGGTCTTGGCTCTTTAATTGCTGAAATCATTGCAGAGCAGGGGCTCTCTACGCGCCTCATTCGCAATGGTGTGCGTAAAACCGCAAATGACTTAGGCGGTGGCCGCAACTACTTACTCTCTAAATTTGGGCTCGATATGGAAAGCCTCAACGCCCAAGCATTAGAACTTTTACAGGCATAATCTGTTGGCAGTTTCGAATAGTTTTGTAGCAAAGGTCGAACAACTTCACGGCCCTATCTTAGTGTTGGGTGCCAGCGGTTTTGTTGGCGCAAATCTATTTCGGCAATTGCTTGCAGTTCGCAGCGATGTTTATGGAACTGCTTCAAAACTACCTGCTTGGCGGTTAGCAGATTGTCCCGATAAGAACGTTGTTCAAACAGATTTACGGGTTCTCAAAAATGTAGATGATCTACTTGAGAAAATCCGCCCGGCGACCATCTTCAACCTAACGTCTTATGGTGCCTATTCGTTTGAGACAGAATTCTCACGCGTGTATGCCACCAATACATTATTACCCGCTTACCTGCTTGAAAAGGCCACAGAGCAGCGCTTTTCCGCACTGATTCATGCAGGCACGTCTTCTGAGTATGGCGAGAACTCTGCCGCGCCGACTGAGACAGATCGATTACAGCCCAATAGCCATTATGCAATTTCCAAAGTTGCGACGGCACACCTCATTGCGCTGTATGCCAAGAAAGGCATTCCGTGCGTCAATTTACGGCTGTATTCGATTTATGGCCCTTATGAAGATTCCTCACGGCTTATTCCAAACGTGCTTTTGCACGCGCTAGAGGGGACTTATCCGCCGTTTGTGAATCCAGACATCTCGCGTGATTTTGTCTATGTAGACGATGCTTGTGAAGCCTTTGTAGATGCTGCTCTGGCTATTCCAAATGGTATTGCTGGGAAGTCTTACAACATTGGGTCGGGTCAGAAGACAACTATTCGCGACATTGCAGAAACGACAAAAGCAACCTTTGCAATTCCGGCTAATCCAGAATTCGGGACCATGGATGCACGCCGCTGGGACATGCCAGATTGGTATAGCGATCCCGCATTAGCGGCGGAAGACCTTGGCTGGCAGACTACAACCAGTTTGGCAGACGGTTTGCGCAAAACGTATAGCTGGTTGGAAGACATGTCTGCGGGAGAACGCGACCGTTACCGAGGGCTTTCAAAGAAATTTGGAGTCAACACAGACTGGAGCGTGTCCGCTATTGTTGCCTGTTATAAAGACGGCCAAGCGATCCCGTATATGTATCAACGTGTGCGCGATACGTTTGAAAAGATGAACATCGACTTTGAACTCATCTTGGTCAATGATTGCAGTCCTGACAATAGCGAAGACGTGATTCGGGAAATTAGCGCCCAAGA
>JAHDBS010000402.1 GCA_020630225.1 Anaerolineales bacterium
TTTTCCATTTTGTGTCCCTCCTATGTGACTGAAATGGTTACTTATACTGTTCTTGCACAATCTGCGCGATGATCGCAAGTGCAATTTCTTCTGGTCGGCGGCCCCCAAGCTTCAGACCAATTGGGCCGTGCAATCGATCCAAATCTTCTTTGGCGACACCTTCAGCTAACATTCGATCTCTCCGCGCCGCCTGCGTAGTTCTACTGCCTAACGCTCCTACATAAAACGCCGCACTTGGTAACGCCTCAACGAGCGCTGGATCGTCCAGCTTGGGGTCATGCGACAAGACTGCAATCGCAGTACTCGGTGTGACATTCAGCTGTCGCAGTGCCTCATCCGGCCATATATTTACGATTTCATCAGCGTTGGAAAAGCGTTCCGGATTGCCAAATAATTCACGCGGCTCAATGAGTACCGTACGGAACCCTAATGTCTTAGCATAGGCAAACAACGCTTGGGTGACATGCACACCGCCAACTGCAATCAGCTTCGGTGGCGGCACAATGACATTGACAAAAACCTGAGTATCATCAGCAAGTGTAGTAAGAAAACTCTTTCCTTCTGCCAGACCTTGCTGCGCAAATTGAGGCAATGGGGTTGTAGGTACAATGTTGGGTGACAACCCTCTGCCAGTTATTACAATCGACTGCCCTACTTCGGTCTCTGCCTTAATGACAGTCGCAATAGCTAGCGTCTGCTCCGCTTCAACTGCCGCGACTATGTTGGCGACATCTAGCTGGGCAATTGGCTGCACAAAAATATCTACATTGCCACCACAGGCAAGACCCACGTCCCAAGCCATTTCATCTGCAACGCCATAGTGCAACAGTTTTGCAGTGTTCGTTGCTAAAACAGCTTGGCCTTCCTGCACAACTGCTGTTTCCACGCATCCGCCACTTACTGAACCAACCATTTTGCCATCAGCCGTCAACGCTAATACAGCGCCCGGTTGGCGTGGTGATGAGCCCCAAGTGTTGACAACCGTTGCGAAGGCAATGGTCTCACCCGCTTCCAGCCACGTCTTTAGAGTTGGATAGATATCAAGCATGTTCTTTTGAATGCCAATGTGCGTAATCTGCTGGAGTGTCTAAGTCAGCCAAAATAATTGGTGAATCAACCTCAATTTCAGTAAGCTGCGCCCTATTCTGCACCAAAAGCGTTCGCGCACGCGCATTACTAGGCAGCTGTTGCAGGGCAGGAAAGTAGTCACGCCCAATCAACACGGGGTGGCCCCACTGTCCGGCATAAACAGGCACAAGCAACGCGTCTGATTGCATGTTCCAGCTGGCAATCACGTGATGCATCGCTGCAGGCGTGATCATCGGTTGGTCAGCAAGCAAAACCAAACAAGCCAAGATTGAAGCCGGTAACGCGGCTACGCCCGCCTTAATAGAAGACAAGATCTCACCAGTTTCATAGTCCGCATTGTATACCGTTGTGACGCCAAATTTATGCGCTTCAGCAGCAACCAACTCTGACTGATTCCCCGTACAAACAATAATTTGATGCAAGCCAGCTGCACGGCAATTACTAATCGTTTGGCCAATGACCGAAACATTCCCCCACGGCAGAAGCTGCTTTAGCTGTCCCATTCGGCTAGCTTTACCAGCAGCGGGGATTACCACTGCTATCTGTTGGTGCAAATCAAGCATAGTGCCAGTATAAGAGCGAAGATCGCCTTTGTCAGCTTATTAGAGAAGGAGTTTGATGAGAATATAGCGCTATTCAGGGTGGCGCGAGAGCAAATGTACGGCCTGCGTAAACGCTGCATCTAGCCGCGCAAACGCCACTTCATCTAGCATGATGCGCCGCATAAGCCCGATCAACACGATGGCAAGCACAAGGGTCGCACAAAAGAAGACCCAAGCCCCAATTTGATAAAGCAATAGCAACTCAGCAGCCACTACATTATCTGCAGGTATTGCCGGAGTAGTTGCTGTCGCCACCGTCACTGGTTGGGAAACGCGAATAATTGAGGCCACTAGCTGTGGCGGAACTGCGGTTGCCGTTGGCAATGGTTCAGGATCTATCGCCGTCACTGGTATAGCAACCGCTGCGGTAGGAGCAATTGAAACTTCATGTTCACCACGCACCACAGACACCGTATCGGGCGTGAGGACAGCCATTACAAACAGCACGCCAATAGCAAAGCCACCTAATGCACCTAAGACAAGCCCCAACAACATACCAGTACGCATTGCACTAGCGCTATTGTCTGCATAGGTAACGGTTGCTGAGCTCATAATGACATACAAAGCGCTAAACCAAAGCGCTTTGTATGCATTCTTTGCAACTTCTATTCCTAATTAGGTATATTCAGAGAAGCCGGACACCTTGTTTAGTTTCAGACTTGGCGTAATCTACGCAAACAGCCCCAAGCAAGCAACACGATGCAAAGCGAAAGTAAATGCCAAGGTAAACGCCACCAACTTGGCACAACATTTGGATATGTATCTGTCGCAGCAGGTTGTAACCACGGATGCGATGTTTGAGACCAAACCACAAAAGCGTCTCCCACTGGTAATATGCCAAACCAATACTGCCGCATGCCATTGATCGTAAGCGGGAAGCCTAAAAACTCTCCCCCATTCCACAGCGCTTTAGAGACGTTAGTGTCGCCAAATATTTGTGACGTTCCTAACAGCACAGTAGTGGCAGACAAACTCACGCCCGCCAACAATGGCCCCGAGTCAACATCACCAAATCCAGACGTGCCCAACGGATACTCAAGCGCACCCGGCATCCCCCAAACCATATCTACATGCTGTTTGCGAAATTGTTGATATTGGCTCTCTGCATAATCGGGATCTAGCTCATATAGAAAACGCAGTATCAATGTTTGCGAAGTAGCGCGCGCGGTTTGACGTGGCGCGGCATCTGCAGCAGAAACGCGATGTGGCAACAATTGACCTGTTGCTGCTTGATATTGCTTTATATCACTGAGCCAAGTTTGTACTAAGCCATCATACTGGCTATCTACTAATTGCCTATGCGCAAAAAGTGACACCATCGCTGGAAATGTATCGACTGGCCAGGTTGCATTGGGATATGCTTGCAAAAATGGATGATCATTTGCTCGCAACGCCCTTGCGATTGCGGCACACTCTTCTTGATAAGTTCTAAGCTCGTCTAAATCACGTTCATTGTCTGCTTGTAATAGCAAAATGCCTGTCAACAAGTAATTGCGCCACCCTCGATAGAAAATGCCATAACTAGGCTGCAGTGGTGCACTGACCTGAAAGGCCTCTAATGCATGTGGTTCACCCAACTCATGCCAAGCCCAACGCGCTTCAGTCAAAGCAGCAGCGCGGGCCTGCGTGCCTTGTGGCTGCTGCAATCCGACGTTGACTTGGGCCAATCCATACAGTACGTAACTAAAGTAGTCACCCTCTGGAAAAAGCCGTTGCATATCAGCCCCAGCGCCAAGGTCTAGCGAATAACGAATGTGACGTAGGGCAGCAGCTGTCTTTGCTGTAGGCGCTCCGGATGTTGGCGCTGTGTACAGTCTAAAATTGAATAACCCAACGAACAATATGCACAGCACTAAAGCCGCACTCAGTGCATTTCGGAGTGTACTTAAAAGCATATGTGTATGATGCCAATGCAATTACTTCGTGACAAGCACTCAAGTGCTACGATAGCGTACGCCAACGGCACTGGGTAATGTGCTGGTGGCCTATGTCCATTGCTGCATAAGGCACCCTCTAAGCTGACCTCACTGCTGTGACTTAAAACAAAAAGCGCTAGCCAAATTGGCTAGCGCTTCAATAGCGTCTATCAAACAGCGTAACGCTCTAAACGCGGCGACCGCCTTTCAGTTCGTCTTGCAGCTTTTCAAGGGCTTCCCATTCCCCTTTAGCAGCGAGTCCAGCTTGTTCTGGCCAAGTCCCAGGGTCATGACGGTTGTAACGTGAGCCAGCATCGTTCAGGATCTGTTGTAACACGTCCACAGCAGTGTCGGACAATTGGGCAAAGGTGTAGATACCAGCCGCATTCAGCAAACCCGAAATCTTTGGCCCGATGCCTTCTACTTTTTTCAAGTCGTCTTTGGCATCAGCACTTGCTGATGAGGCCGCACCTGCTGCCAATTCTGCAGCAGACAGCTCAACTTCTGCATCTTCAGCACTTGCGTCTGCGTCTGCGTCAACTGTACTACTTACTTCAACTGATGCGTCCACGTCAGCGGTCATTGCTACATCTGCATTAGCCGCCATTTCAAAGCCAGCACCGGCCTCACTATCTGCATCGGCAGAAGCGGCAACGTCACCGCTCACAGCCGCACCGGCGGCAGTTGCCCCTGCAACCTCAGCTGCATCACTATCGTGAC
>JAHDBS010000403.1:0-2588 GCA_020630225.1 Anaerolineales bacterium
TCACGCGCAACATCGTCAGCGCCATTCGCTACTATCAAGCCGTCAGCAAGGCGCTTACCGCCGCCAACGCCGACTTCAAAGCGATTATCGCCTTCTCGGGCAAAAAGACCGTCGCTGGCATAGAGCACACCGAAGAAAGCCTCAATGGCTTCCCCAGCAAAGAAATTGAAGCCAAGCTAGACGACAAAAACAACAACTATCGGTTGCTGATTGTTGCCAACAAATTCCTGACTGGCTTTGACCAGCCCAAGCTGTGCGCCATGTACGTGGACAAAAAGCTACAAGGCCTACTGGCTGTGCAAGCACTCTCGCGCCTGAACCGCAGCGCCAACAAATGGGGCAAGAAAACCGAAGACCTGCTCGTGCTGGACTTCTTCAACAGCGTCACCGACATCAAAGCCGCCTTTGATCCGTACTACACGGCCACCACGCTCAGCGAACCCACCAACACAGACATCCTAAACGACCTGCAAGAAACGCTGGAAGAATATGGGGTCTACGAAACACACGAAGTCGAAGAGTTCAACAATCGCTTTTTTCAAGGCGTTGAAGGCGACGACCTCAGCCCGATCATTGACGTTTGTGCTGATCGCTTCAATCACGGTCTCGGTCTGGAAGACGACGAAAAAGCCGACTACAAAATCAAGGCCAAGCAGTTTGTCAAAATTTACGCCCAAATGGCCGCACTGCTGAACTTCAACAACATGGACTGGGAAAAACTGTACTGGTTCCTCAAATTCCTAGTTCCCAAACTGCGCATCCGCGACGCCGAAAAAGACGCCCTCGACGGCCTGCTAAACAGCGTTGATCTCAGTACCTACGGGCTCGAACGCAAAAATTTGAATATGACAATTGGCTTGGATGCAAGCGCGGCTGTGATCGACCCGCAAAATCCAAATCCACGCGGTGCCCATGACTTTGAGGAAGACAAAGACCCGCTAGATGAAATTATCAAGATGTTCAATGAAAGGTGGTTTGCGGGGTGGGACGCCACGCCAATGGAACAGCGCATCAAGTTCATCAACATCATGCAAAGCGTTGCGAAGGATCCGGATTACCGTATCCAAGTCGTGAACAATCCTGATGTCCAAAATCGCGAAATAGCGCTAGAAAAACTCATCGCTGCCGCTGTCAGCAAAGAACGCAAACGTGAGCTCGATCTCTACAAGCAATACGCTAATGACGCTGAATTCAAACGCGCTTTCAACGCTGCAATTATTCGCATGTTGGCAGAAGAAGGCTGGGATGGGGAGATGCCGCTGGCTGGGTAAGTGGGAGGAATATGAACAACATATCTAAATTAGACGTTGTGCCCACCCGTAGTGTCTTCAAGTACGAAGCACTAGATTTTTCGGTGTGGTTAGAAGACAACATTGATGCATTGGGAGAGCGGATTGGGCTTGAATTGACCGTTCTCGAACGTGAGAAGTTAGTCGGCTCATTCAAGTTAGATTTGTTTTGTGAGGATCAAAACGGCAACACAGTAATTGTTGAAAATCAGCTTGAACGCACTGATCATGATCACCTTGGTAAGTTACTAACATATATGGTCAACCTCGGTGCAAAAACCGCGATTTGGGTCGCGACGGAGGTGCGTCAAGAACATCAGCGTGTTATTGACTGGCTCAATGAAATGACCTCAGATGATATGGGTTTCTACTTTGTCAAAGTGGAAGCCATTCGTATTGGTGAATCGCCGTATGCCCCGTTGTTTACGCCACTGTCGCAACCAGACGCGCAAACCCGAGCAATTGGGGCAGAAAAGAAAGTGCTTGCGGAGCGCCATGTTGTGCGTAAAGAATTTTGGACGCAACTACTTCAGCGCAGTGAAGGTAAAACACGTTTAGCTGAAAATCGCAGTCCAAGCCGTGATCACTGGTTAGCGGTTGCAGCAGGTAAAAGCGGCATCAATTACAACTATCTAATTTTGAAAGACGGGGGAGGCATTGATCTCTATATTGATGTCAAAGATTACGAGCGCAACAAAGCTATTTTTGACGCCTTATACGCGGACAAAGACGCTATTGAGGCAGAGTTTGGAGAAGAGTTAGACTGGCGTCGCCTAGATGACAGACGCTCTAGCCGAATTGTAAAAGTTTATCGCGGACAAGGCAGCTTGTATGAACAAGAAAAATGGGCAACGCTGCAAGACATGCTGATTGATGCCATGATTCGATTGGACAAGGTGTTTCGAAAGCGGATCAAGCGCTTGAGTGTTTGATCGAACATATCTGTGCATGGAGCCCAAACAAGTCCTGAACGCTGACGAATTGCAACAGATTTATATGTTGCGTACTGAGCATATGTTGCCAGAGAAACATAGAGCCGCATTCCCGTCTGGGTTTTCCGATGCTCATGATGAACATGCCTATCAGTGGGCAATTTGTGATAATCAGCGAGTGATTGCAGCCGCAAGGTTTTGTATGCATCAACGTCTGGAAGATATCCCATATGCTGAAATTTATTCGCAGCTGGATGTCGAATTGACACCGCCTTTTGGAAGCATCAATCGCATGGTTGTTCACAGTAACTATAGGCGCAGAGGACTTAGTCGTACATTAGATCAGGTGCGAATAAACAAGGCGATC
>JAHDBS010000403.1:2598-4326 GCA_020630225.1 Anaerolineales bacterium
GTGCTCGCTATTACTTCGACCGGCGATTTTCGGATTGAATCCCTGAAAAAAGTTGGCTTTGTAGAAGTTAGTCTGCGAAATTACTTTGAAACAAGTATTTTTACACCCGCTACAGCGTTGATGGTAATTCTTCCTTAAGAAATCGATTGAACTTCAACTATCCTGAGACTGCGCCAGCAGGCAGTCGCAACGTAATCCATCTTAGTCATCAAACATGGCGCAGCCTCTGTTCTCATGTTGATGCATTATTCAACGTGGGTTGCAATTTATGGGATCGCTATAAATCTGGAACAGCGCCCGTTGTTGCCAACTATATTGAATTTGGACTGCCACCCGAACTCATAAAAATTCTCCGCACGACAGATGCTAAACCTGACCAAGCCCTGCTGCGTGTTGACTACCTCTTATCGACAGATGGTTTCAAACTACTAGAAGCTGCACAAAATCCGTGGGGATTGTTCGCATACCAACGTATGGTTGCGAACACCAATGAAGCTGGAATTGCTGCGTTCCCTACAGATCAAATTTATCTAGACCTACTCCAACTACATCAAGGAAAGTCCATTGGGTTGTGGCCTGGGTTTAGCTACAAAGCCGATGAACAGTTGCTGCTCCAACTTGCCGAGCAGCATGGCCTTACTCTCAATTGGGTTGGGAGCAAAGCAGACCTCAATCAATTTGATGCACTCCTATTCGACACGGACACGGCGTGGTATGCCCAAAGTCTAGATGTGTTGACCACTTTCTCAGGTAGTTTCGTTCCAAACATCGCTAACCTGTTGTTCAAGCATAAAAGTTTCTTAGCGTTAGTACATCATATTGCGAATGGTGAAATTGCAATTCCTGCCAATCGTCAACTACTGCAAAAGCATCTTGTTCCAGCTCAACTGATCACGACAGAAACAGATCAAAAGCAGCTCAATGCGAGCAGCGGAGTGATCAAAGACGTATTAGGGTTGGGTAGCAGACAAGTCTCAATCCTTGATCCCAATTTTCTAAATGAAACTGGAAAGTTAGCGCGGCGGCGGCGGCATGAATATCGCAAACATCTTCGGTCTAGTGTGTGCCAGAGTAATGCAATCTATCAAGACTATATACAACCCGTTTGTTACGCTAACACCGATTTACAAGTTGAGGTGTCCGTTGTTTGCCATGGCGAAAAGCGCTATCCATTTGGCAGGCTCAATTCGCAATCAAGAGGGTTTCGTGGTGATGATGCGGGTTGGGCGTTGGTGAAGATTGTGTAAAGAAAAGTGTTTTGGCGAAAATCCTGTTTTTGGCTCGTTACATATAGAGAGCAAACTCACTTCTCAAGGAATACACCTCAATGCCTGTCTATCAACTTCTAAATGTCAAAAAAGATGCAGCTGATGCTCGAACGCTAAATGGCATCAAAAGCATTCGCTCAGCTCTGAAAGCACATTTAGCGGAGAGCCAAAAAGAAACACATAAAGGTGTCAAAAATGCAGGTGCTTACGACTATTGCGACAAAGTTGCATATGGGGTCTGGGAAAGAGGTAAATTATTAGGCGACGGTGTTTGTATCTGTCGAACCTGTTGGAAAGGGCTTGCATCACATCGCAAAAAACAAGAAGCAGGCCAGCTGAGCATGTTCTAGCAATTTCCTTGTCACTTACCTAAACCGCTGCTAAACTGCGTACAGCATGACCAAGTACTTTATTCGTGAGTGGATAGAACGTGAAGCAGAGCTAGACCCAACAGAGGTCG
>JAHDBS010000404.1 GCA_020630225.1 Anaerolineales bacterium
CCTTGAAATGAAGATTGCAAAGAGTCTGGGCGAGGATGTGAAGCTAGAGTAGTTTGTGCCCTCTTAATAGCCAAAGTTCAACTTTCTGGAAAAGCACTCCAACTTGAATAGCGCTCGAAAAAAGTTGAACTTTCGTGGTTTCCCAACTTATTGCTCGAATACATAGCATCCGCATACTCTTGAAGTTCAACTTTGGGCGTGAACTGTGCAGCAGTTGGGTTACTCGAAAGTTGAACTTCGGGCGCAAAAAAGCCCTATATCTCTGCCTCTCTTCTCTCAGGCGCAATGCGCCGCTTCTCTCTTCAATCTCAAGCCTTCCTTAATTGACCTGCGATTCTCAATCGGGTATAATTTAGCTACATTTGTTCGAATAAAATCAAGGCACAACCCCGTACGTTTTACGGGGCTTTTTGTGATTATTATGGTTGGTTATCCGTCGAGTTCTAGCTAACCAACTATCAAACCTAACCTACTAACAAACTAACTCTCTATGGAAGTCGGAAATATCGAAGTCGTTGATATCGACGAGCAAATGCGCAGTGCTTACTTGGATTACGCGATGAGTGTAATCGTGGCACGCGCATTGCCAGATGCTCGGGACGGGCTAAAACCTGTCCACCGTCGCATTTTGTATGCGATGCATGACATGGGCATCAAAGCCAGTTCGTCATACAAAAAGTCAGCCCGGATTGTGGGTGAGGTGCTCGGTAAGTACCACCCGCACGGCGATGGCGCAGTGTATGACTCTATGGCCCGTATGGCGCAGGATTTCTCCATGCGCTACATGCTGGTCGATGGACAAGGGAACTTTGGCTCTGTCGATGGCGACTCGCCAGCTGCAATGCGTTACACCGAAGCGCGGCTGGACAAAATGGCAGAAGAACTGCTCACTGATATTGAAAAAGATACGGTCGAATGGGTCGACAACTTCGACGGCTCGCTGCAAGAACCTGATGTATTGCCTGCCCGCCTGCCAAATCTGTTGTTGAATGGCACCAGCGGGATTGCAGTCGGGATGGCAACAAACATTCCGCCACACAACCTGAATGAGCTTGCGTCCGCAATCATGTATCTGATTGACCGCGAAGAAATCATCACGATTGTGACCGAACAGGGTGAAGACGCGGCTGAGATGTTGCCAGAAAAATTTGGCATGTCTGAAGAGCAAGCGCGGCGCATCACAAAGACACTGCTGAAAGCCCAAGCGGATGAAGCTGCTGAGCAAGAAGATGTCACCGACAACTACTACGGTGAAGACATTGCCACCGACACTGGTCATGGCGAAGCCACCGTTGAAGAGCTGATGTGCTTTGTAACTGGCCCAGACTTCCCGACTGGCGGGCAAATTGTTGGCACCGAAGGCATTGTCCAAGCCTATAGCACTGGCCGTGGCCGTGTCATCATGCGGGCTGTCGCGGAAATTGAAGAAGTCAATAACCGCAACCGCATCATCATCACGGAAATTCCGTACCAAGTAAACAAAGCTAGCCTGATTGAAAAAATCGCTGAACTAGTGCGTTCTGGCAAGCTAGATAAGATTTCAGACCTGCGCGATGAAAGTGATCGCAATGGGATGCGCATTTTCATCGAATTGAAGCGTGGTGCGCAGCCTAAGAAGGTGCTGAATCAGCTGTACAAGCACACGATGTTGCAAACCACGTTTGGGGTGCAACTGCTGGCGTTGGTCAACAAAGAACCACGCTTGCTCTCATTGCGACGCGCACTGCAAATTCATATCCAACATCGTTTGGAAGTGATTCGCCGCCGCGCTGAATTTGAACTGCGCAAAGCCAAAGAACGCGCACACATCCTTGAAGGCTTGCTGATTGCAATCGCCAACATCGATGAAGTCATTCGCATTATTCGCGAATCGCAAAGCGCGGATGCCGCTCGTTCAGCATTGATGAGCAGCTTTGATCTTAGCCAACCGCAAGCGCAAGCCATCTTGGACCTGCAATTGCGTCGTTTGGCTGCGCTCGAACGTCTCAAGATCGAAACCGAATACAACGAAATCAAGGAACGCATTGACTACCTTGAAACGTTGCTCGCTAGCGAACGCATGCAGTTAGAACTCATCAAGGGTGACCTTGGTGACCTGATGAAAAGCTACGGTGACACCCGTAACTCAAAGATCTTGTACAACGTCAGTGGCAGCCTCAGCATTGAGGACATGATCCCTGACGAAGCTAACCTGATTTCGATCACGCAACGTGGTTATATCAAGCGGATGAAGCTCAAGACCTTCAAGGCGCAAGGCCGTGGCGGCAAGGGTGTCAAAGGCGCATCACTACGTGAAGAAGATGAAGTGATCGACATGTTCCCATGTCGTTCACTATATCCGATTCTGTTCTTTACGAACCGAGGGAAGGTCTACTCTGAAAAGGCCTATGAAATTCCCGAATCGGAACGCACTAGCCGTGGGATTTCGCTGCATAACATCATCCCGATGGAGCAAGGCGAATATGTCACTGCTGCGGTGCCAGTCCCTGACTTTGCCGCTGCCGACTTTGCCACCATGGTGACCGAGAAAGGCAAGATCAAACGCGTTTCAATTAGCGCCTTTGAATCAGTGCGCCAAAGTGGTCTCATCGCGATTACCTTGGAAGACGAAGACACGCTCAAATGGGTACGTCTAACGCTTGATGATCAAGACATGATCCTTGTGACCCGTAATGGTCGCGCAATCCGCTTCAACAGCGCAGAAGTGCGCCCAATGGGCCGGAATGCGATGGGTGTAAAGGCGGCATCGTTGAAACCAGGCGACAAGCTGACTGGGGCCGAAATCGCGCATCCAGATCGTGAACTATTGGTCGTGACCGAAAATGGGTATGGCAAACGCACTGCCCTAGAAGAATATGTCCGCAAAGGCCGCGCGACGAGCGGTGTTGCCACCATTAGCAAACAACATATTGATGTGACCGGGAAAGTCGTTGACGCTAAGGTCGTTGAAATCGATGACATGATTACGTTCATCTCAACCAACGGTCAAGCCATGCGCTGTAAGGTCGAAGACATCAACGTCTACGGTCGCGCCACCATGGGCACACGCCTAATGAACCTAAAAGCTGGGGATACTGTTGCATCAATGGCAAAGACCAAAGCGCAGCCAGAAGAAGCCGCTGCGGCTGAAGAAACGCCAGAAGGCGCAGCAGCACCAGCAGACGGTGGTGACGCGCCTGCGCCTGCGGAGGCACCTGCGGAATAAAGACAGTAACACGTCTCAAAGTCCTCTAAGGCCTCACTAATTTGAGATCCCATACAAGGACTTTGAGACGTAGGAATAACCAGACACAATGGCTTTTAACATCACGCGTACAGGACCTGTAAATATCGCTTATCTTGACGATCCTGCTGCTGAGGAATTGGCAGAGTATCTCGTCGCGATGGCAAATACAGACGGCGGCACCATCATTATTGGCGCTGACGCACAAGGCAATGCAATGCCAAACCCTGTTCACGCGGAAGAGTTTGAGGGCACGCTACACAGCGCTGAGACCATGTGTCGGCCAATCATTCAAGCAAGCTGGGAATCGCAAGTCGTGCCGGGTGGCGCAGCGATTGTCATCAATGTGCCGAAAAGCATTGAGTTACATTCTTTGGAAGATGGCCGCGTGTTAGTGCGAGCCAACAAAGAAAATAAAGCGCTAACGGGTGAGCAAATTCGGCACTTGTCTGCAACCAAATCTACTGGCGATTTTGAAACGCAAACCACGGCTGGTGCAAAACGCGCTGACCTTGATGCAGACATCATTGCTGAGTATCTGGAAAAGCGCGAAGCACGCCAAGGCAAACAACTCGATATTGACATTGACGAGCACTTGCAGCATATTGGGGCGCTAGACCCTGATGGCAACCCAACAAACGCTGGCATTCTTTGCTTCTCACGCCACCCACAATTTTTACTGTCCCATAGCGACCTGCTGTTTGTGAAATTCTCTGGTACCGATCCACGCGGCGCAGATGGCGCTGTTGGCTATGGTCGGCGGGAAGAAATTTCAGGACCATTGCCACACATCATTGAGCGCGCTTGGAAGCTCATTTTGGAAGAAATGGCAATCAGCGCAACGGTTAGTGGACTCACCCGGGAAGAAACCACTGAATATCCAAAAGCAGCTGTGCGTGAAGCGCTAGTCAATGCTGTCTGTCACCGTGACTATCGGCTGAGTGGACGGCGCATTGAAGTGCGCATGTTTGCCGACCGGATGGAAATTATTAGCCCCGGTGGGCTCCCCGGCTACATCACTGTGGATAACATTGTGGAAGAACACTTCTCGCGCAATCCACGCTTGGTGTCTACGCTGTTCCAATTTGGCTATATTGAAGA
>JAHDBS010000405.1 GCA_020630225.1 Anaerolineales bacterium
TCAAACATGCTCCAAGACCAAAAATCTTCATAATAGCCAGGGGCATGCGGATCTTTTGTGTGCCGGACTAAGTGTGGGCTAGGGCGTTCGAACGACTCAGTAATGGTGTCGCGGAGTAGATTAATCCACTTTGGTTGAAATTTGTTGCGTAATACAACCACGCCATCGCGTTGGAATTGAGCAATTTCTTCAGCTGAAACAGCTTCTTGTTGGGTGTACATAATGTGGTGTTGTCCTTACTCCTTATTATGTTGTCGCGCTGCCGCGATTATGAGGTTGCTTATCCTGTATGCATAATGCGTCCACAGGTTGGGCAGTTGGAAATATCGCTAGAACTGCGAACTTTTTGTAGTGCTCCGCTTGCCAAACTTGTACCGCAGGCATTACAAGCGCCATTTTCAATTTTGCTAACGGCCACGCCTTTTTTCAATTTGCGCAGCTTCAAGTAGCGGTCTTTGTCTTCGCTTGGTAATGCTTTTGCTGCTGCAACGCGAGCGATGCGAAGTTTTTCAACATCAGATTCGAGCGACTGTTTCTTTGCAGTGAGCTTAGATTGCTCTGTTGCATATGAATCGCGTACTTTTTCGAATGCGGCTTGGGCAGCATCCGCTGCGTCTTTGGCCGTGTCAATTTCTTCCATCACGAACAATTGGCGTTCTTCCAATGTTTCAAGATGACTTCCAATAGACTGGATTTGGGCCTGCAAATCTTGCATTTCTTTTGGATCTTTGACATTGCCACTGTACAATCGTTTGTCGCTGGCGGTACGCTTAGCTTCTTGCTGTTGGCGCTCGTGCCGAATGTCGTCACGTTGCTTTTCAACAGCTTTCAAAGCATCTGCCGCTTCATCACGTTTTGCTTTTGCGTTTGCAACATCGGAATTGCCTTCTAGTAGCTTTCCAATTTTGATGAGCATAATGCGACGGCGGTCAATATCGGTGTCAATTGTTTGCAGTTTGTAGAGTTTTAGTGTGCGGCTCATAAAGATATTGTAGCATTGCGCTTTAGTAAATTTGTCACCCAATTGTGACGATTTAGCAAAGTAAAAAGTTCAATTTTTCTGAAAGATTTTTGGCTTAATGAAGGCCTCTGAAAAGTTGAATGTTGGGTATTTATTATGCCGAAATTTTTGAATAAACTTGCCGTGCAAGCAGTGGCTATCATTGTGCTAGGGCTAATCCTCGTTGGTTGTACAAGTGCAGGGGCGGCACCAAGTGTCGAAAATGCAGTTCAGGTTATTATTCCAGCCGCAGAACTTACGCAAACGGGCAACCGCATTCCCTTTATGTTGTATGACGGTCCCGAACCTGTTCGTGACGCTGAGAGTGTCATCATTCAGTTGGTCGACTTAACAAGCAATAGCGAACCACAACCGCTTGAGTGGCAGGCTGAAGCAGACAACTACAGCGACTATGCGGTGCCGTATTGGGTTATTGCACCAGAGTTTCCAACGCCAGGTATCTGGGGGCTACAGGCAACAATTACGTTGGCAGATGGAACAGTTACAACTAGCGATTTTGTTGTCGATATTAAGCCAGAGGTTGATGTGGTATCAATTGGCGAACCAGCGCCCCTAAGTCAAAACCGAACGCTTGCAGATGTGCCAGACTTGGCAACTCTCACCTCAGATTGGGAACCGCAAGAAGCGCTATATCTACAGACCGTCGCGGATGCCATTGCTACCGGACAGCCCACTGTGGTTAGTTTTGCAACGCCTGCGTTTTGTCAAACAATTTTCTGTGCGCCCGTGATCAACACCATCAAAGATGCCCAAACAAAACTTGGGGCTGACGCAAACTTTATTCATATTGAAGTCTTTGGTAACCATGCTGATGTTGAAGACTTTGCAGACCTTGAGTTCGTGCCAGAAATGGAAGAGTGGGGGCTACGAACAGAGCCATGGACATTTGTGATCGATGGTGCTGGTATTGTGACCCATCAATTACAAGGGCCTGTGTCACTGCGTGAAATTCAACTCGCTTTGGAGAGTTTGCAATCGTGATTACCAGCCGCTCAAACCCTAAGGTCAAGCTAGTTCGAAGCCTTGCTCAGCGTAAGCAGCGTCAAGCGACGAAGCAATTTGTGGTCGAAGGGATTCACCATGTTGGGGCCGCGATTGAGTCAGGGCACACTGTGGATCTGATTTTGTATGCGCCCGACTTGCTGACAAGTGAGTTTGCTAATCAGCTTATTTTTGACGCAGAAAAGAACGGTGTGGATTGCCTTGCAGTCAGTTCTGATGTTTTTGCATCAGTGGCAGACAAGCAGAACCCATCTGGCTTGTTAGCCGTTGTGCAGCAGCGGCTGCAAGCGTTAGCCGCTGCTGCAGACTTTCAATGGGGTGTCGCGCTGGTCACGCCTCAAGACCCAGGTAACTTTGGCACAATTTTGCGCACACTTGATGCAGTTGGTGCAACAGGCATTATTGTCTTAGACGGCGGCGTTGATCCTTATCATCCGACTTCTGTAAGAGCTAGTATGGGGGCCGTGTTCCATCTCCCAATTTATACGGCAACGTTTGCCGACTTTTTGGGCTGGCAGGCGCAGCATCAGTATCAGCTTGTTGGCACAACCGCCAATGCAGATGCTAATTACGCCAGTTTCGTTCCTGCGCAGAAGTCTATTTTGCTAATGGGGCCAGAACGTACTGGGCTAGCCCCTGACCAATTAGCTGCTTGTAGTGTAACCCTCTCTTTGCCAATGCTTGGTAAAGTTACATCCCTTAATTTGAGTGTCGCTACAGGCGTTTTGCTGTATCACTTTCAAAATCAATTTGCGTTGTAATTCTCTATGCGTCTTCGCTTCTATCCTTATTTTGCAGTTTTTATTTCAGGTCTGACTACCCTTGGCGTAGAACTGACCGCCTCTCGTTTGCTCGGGAATGTTTACGGCACTAGTAACCTTGTCTGGGCGGCCATCATCGGGCTTATTTTGCTGTACTTGACCATTGGATATTTTCTTGGTGGGTTCTGGGCTGACCGCTCTCCAAAGTGGACGACCTTCTTTTCCATTATGGCGTGGGCCGCGTTTACGGTTGGGTTTATTCCACTCATTTCCGCGCCAATTTTGCGCTGGGCGGCACGTGGTGTGCTCGCGCTCAACGCGCCGGCCGCTGGCGGGGCGTTTATTGCGACACTGCTGATTTTTGTTATTCCAATTACCTTGCTCGGTTGTATGTCGCCCTTTGCCATTCGGTTGCTTGTAGATGATGTGTCAAAAGCAGGGACAGTGTCTGGACGTGTTTATGCGATTTCCACAATGGGATCTTTGATTGGTACGTTCTTGCCCGTCTTGTTCCTCATCCCGTGGCTTGGGACGCGCATGACCTATTTGTTTTTCGCCATCATGCTGATGTTGATCGCATTGGTAGGGATGTCGATGGTGAATATTCGCAAGACTGGCTATCACGTGCCAATGCTAATAGTGTTGGCTGTACTCGCTTTTTTTTCTAATCGGGGTTCACTAAAGCCAGTCGAAGGACTGCTATACGAAACAGAGTCCCCGTATAACCTTGTGCAAGTTGTAGAACGGCAAGGTATTCGTTTTCTATTGTTGAACGAAGGCCAAGGCATTCACTCTATCTATGCGCCACAAACGAATATTACGAACGGCACTTGGGATTATTTTCAAATTGCACCATTTTTCAATGCGCCGCCATATGAACCAAGTAATGTAAAAAGCTCGGCTGTCGTTGGTCTGGCGGCAGGCACAATTCCAAAGCAGTCAACTGCGATTTTTGGGCCAATACCGATTGATGGCATTGAAATTGATCCAGTTTTGGCGGATGTGGGGCGTGAATGGTTCGATATGAACGAACCTAACCTCAATGTGATTGTTGCCGATGGACGTTGGGCACTTGCAAATAGTGAAAACACATATAGCATGATTGCGGTGGATGCTTACCGTTTGCCATATATCCCTTGGCACCTAACAACGGTTGAGTTTTTTCAAACTGCGCATGACCATCTTACTGAGGATGGTGTACTAGCAATCAATGTAGGCCGCACGCATACAGATCGCCGTTTGATCAATGCGATGGCAAGTACGTTGCTTGAAGTGTTCCCAAGTGTCCATATTATGGATGTGCCGAATTCGTTCAACAGCATTTTGGTTGCAACGGTGCAACCGTCTGATTCTGAAAACTTAGTACACAATTGGGCTGCACTTCGGACAACGGTTAGCCCAGAGCTGAGTACAATGCTTGCCAATGGGGTACAGGCTATTCAGCCGCCAGCCGACCCTGGCATTGTGTTTACGGATGACAAAGCGCCCATTGAGCAAATGACGAACTCAATTGTGTTCAATTTTGT
>JAHDBS010000406.1 GCA_020630225.1 Anaerolineales bacterium
GAACGGCGGCGATGTTGCCTTGTTCCCAGTTTGGTGCGTGAGTTTGCCAGAGGTAATCGAAGTACGCTTGGTGTTTGAAAGAAACCAACAACATTTAGCCGTGGATTAGCGCGAATGAATTTCTAAGCAGAATGCCATGAATAATGGCACCAACGACATTGTTTTGCTAGGGGTGAGGCCACAATCTTGTCACACTTCAGACAACGATTGATAAAAATGTTTTCCCTCTCTCGTTCCAGACAAGCTGCAATGATCTTCTCAAGTGCACGATCATCACTATGTTGTGCAAATAAGTTGGCAACTTTTGGATCAGTCGATTGCCATTGTTGTTGTATTTTTTGATAGATCGCATCCGACGAATTGCCGATGTTGACCAACTTCTGCCGTAGGCGGTGTTCATTTACAACCGCTTTTTCAAATTGCGTCAGTAACTCTGAGTAGCTGAAAATTACATATCTACAAAGTTCTTTAGCTTCATCGTATTTGCGTTTCATGACATTAAGGATGAAGTTTACAAAATCAGCCAGGCAATTGCCCCAAAGACATAGATCAGCGCGAAGGCGATTGGAATCATTTCCTCTAAGCGTGAGACTGGTTGGTAGCTGCCATTTTTGATGAGCGTTTGCCATTCAGCGCGCCAGAACGGGCTAGCTGGCAGCTTGCGCTCGAACTCACCAATAATCTTGAATTTATTGGCGTTACTTTGCCGATAGGCGCGGATTAGCCGCCACCAGAGGTAGCACAAGATCCACAATGGAATAAGCACCAGAAGCAACACCCACTGCACTTCTGATAACAGCAGCGACGAACGATAGCCAATTGCCAAACCAATGCCTGTCACAAAGATGGTGTGCAGCGTGAGAAAGAAGGTATTGGTGCTATTGCGCTGGTTCGAAACTGCCTCAATAGCTGCCAAAATTGTTTGGTACTGCTGCATGAGATGCGTGTAATACAACTCTTCACTAGGATAGCTTTCAGGCGTGACCCGTGCATTCCACAGTGTTCCAACAACAGCATCATTCGAAAGGTCAGGGATCTGCATAAAATTTGCCATGTTAGAGGAATTCCACTTGGAAATACACTTCGGTATGGTCCGCATTGACCCACACCGTCTTGATGCATTTACAGCCCTCAGTCGGTGAGGAGAGTCGATAAATCTCTAGCCCGGCCAGATCGTCAGCTGCCCACCAGTCAGCAACATGCGGCTCTGGGTCTGAGTCGAGGAGTAGGTCTTGTCGGATCCAGTCATCAGCGGCAATGATGGTTGGGAACTCTTCTGAGGCGATAGAGAAGTGTAAATATACCGTAGGCGAGAGCAATGGCGTTTCATCTTCACTGTTGAGAACAGTGACGGAACTAGGCATTGGGTCTAGCACTAGGGCCTTGAACAACTCCTCGCCGCTGCGACCTTCGCCATCGAATGCGCCGGCTGGCAAATCAATTGGTGATCTGACAAAGGGAATATCAATGCCGGTTGGGTTGCAGATACACGCCATCATAAACAGGCTGAATGCGGCAATGAAAATTGGAAGAAACCGATTTTGATGCATAGACTTGGTCTAAAAAATAGACTCCAATTTACTTAGCTGATCGGCTGTGCCCAACACAATCAATTCATCGCCTGAGAGAAATACGCTGTCAGCGTCTGGGGTAATCACATTTTGCTGCCGCAAGATGGCGAGTAAGGAAACGCCGCATTTTTGGCGTAAGTTGACTTCTGCCACAGTCTTATTCAGAACTGGCGAATTGTCTGGGACTTCCAACTCTTCCATCAGCAATTCCACCCCACTCGGCAGCGTAATCCCATCGATAAACTCAGTCAGTTGCGGGCGCAACAGCGAATTTGCCATGCGCTTCCCACCAATGTCATAGGGTGACACGACCCGGTCTGCCCCAGCATGGAGCATCTTGCTTTCATTATCTACAGTAGATGTTCGTGCAACGATGGTCAAGTTTGGGTTCAACGCGCGCGCTGAGACCACGATAAACAGATTCAGGGCATCATCCGCCGTTGCGGCTAACAAGCCCCACGCCCGCTCGATGCCGGCTTTCCGCAGCACGTCGTCATCAGTGGCGTCTTCAAAGAGCAGTAATGCTTCTGGGTCATCACACGTTTCTGGATCGAGACCATTGTCAATGATGACTAAATCACGGTTGATTTCATCCGCAAGCACATCGCCTGCATTTTTCCCAACACGGCCATAGCCACAAATAATGACATGATCTTTGACTTTACTGAGCTTATGTTCCATACGCGCATCTCTAAGGTCTCTGCGTAATTCAGCAGAGAGAATGGTATCGACGAGAAATGAAAAGGAGATTGCAACCGAGCCAACACCAATAATGATGTAAAAAATTGTAAATAAGCGCCCTGCACTAGACAGCGGAATCACTTCGCCAAACCCCACCGAACTGCTAGTGATGATGGTCATGTACAACGCATCGAGCCAGCTAGCGTCTTCGATGATGCTATAGCCAACAATACCCAATAACAACAGTCCGGCATTCAGGAAAACAATTGGCTGAATCCGGTGCCAGTTTTTGAGAAAAAAGCGCAGGCGATACATAGAATTTTAGCGAGTGGCTAATTTGTTAGCGGTTGTTCAAATGCAATGTCGTGTAACCAACCGACTAGCGCTCTAATTCTAAAAGAATTGCGGCATGATCGCTAAGGGCATCACGACGATTAGGATTATTTGGGTCAACGCCCCATTCATTACGAGCAGACCGGCAGGCAGGAAAGTAATCTGGACTAAAGAAGGCTTGGTCGAGGCGGAAACCATTGTTTCTATGGGAGTACCAAGTGTAGTCTCGGCCGGCTGGATGCAATCGCCTATACGCATCCACCCAGCCTAGTTCCTCGATAGCTTCCATCCATTTGTGTTCGCGTTTCCAAAAAACACCCGTTGCGTCATCAATATAGGACTTGCCACTGTTAGTATCACCAAGAAAGATCGCGGGACCAAGCTGCCAGTCGGCCATAATCTGCAATACCGCTTGATGATATGGATATTTGAAGCCTGTGTTGAAATTTGGGATGTGCATATTGACTAGCACAAACGGGGTTGGCGTGGCTACTTGAGTCGCCAACCAGCGACGCGGTTGATTGGGATGATTTGGAATATCTAGTAACGCAAGTGGATATTTACTCGCCGTCAGCAGAGAATTAGTAGCGCGTTTTTCAGGGTCAATCGTTTGAAACTGATGTGACCACCCTGCTTCGGCTAGCATGGCTGCCAATGTCTGGCTGGCAGGCGTGCCGCGAAATTCAGACAGCGCAATGACATCTGGCTGCCATTGCTGCAGCTGGTCATAAATACCTTGCATGCGCTTGCCACCGCCCGCGCGAATGTTCCATGAGACGATTTTCATGATGAATGCACTGATGGTCAGAATAGGCGCGAATAGTTTTTATTCGTGATTATTCGTAGCACCCACTTGTGGCACGCGGCCTAACAACGTCAATACATTCCCTTCCAAATCTTTGAAATGTGCAAGTACGCCACCCCACGGCATGATTTCTGGCGGACTAGTAAACATAACACCTTTGGTCGTAAGATCTGCATAAACTGCGTGAATATCTTCAACATTGAGTGAGACGCCCACAAAGCGTCCGACCAAGTCTTTGGTTTCTGGATCAGCAGGGTCACAGCGTTCGATTGCGATGCGGGCACCACCCAGATCAAATTCTGCCCAGCCAAGCTCTGCACTTTCGAACGCCATAGCAAAGCCGACAGTGTCGCGGTAAAACGCGAGTGCAGGCTCCCAGTTCGTGACAAAAATGCGTACTGCATAGAATTGATAGGTCATTCCGCTATCCAATTCTTATATGCACGTTGATAAGCGGCTAACGTCTTGCGGTCGAAACACACAATCGTGACTTGCTCAACCGTTGACGTCTGTAATGCACGCATAATTGTGTCAATTGCAATCGGCGCTGCGGCTGCTAAAGGATATCCATAAGAGCCAGTGCTGATTGATGGAAAGGCTATTGTCTTGAGCTTATACTCAGTCGCAATTTCCATTGCGCGTTGATAACACGCTGCCAGCAAGTTCGCCTCATCTTTTGCACCGCCAGTCCACACCGGGCCAACAGCATGAATGACATATTGAGCAGGCAATTTATAGCCAGAGGTAAGCTTGGCGTCTCCAGTGTCACAGGGGCCTAGAGCACGGCTAGCCGCTTTTAGCTCAGGGCCAGCAGCGCGATGGATAGCGCCATCTACGCCACCTCCGCCGCTCAGCGCCCGGTTAGCCGCATTGACGATTGCATCAACCGCTAAATGCGTAATATCACCTTGGATGAT
>JAHDBS010000407.1 GCA_020630225.1 Anaerolineales bacterium
TCACGGGCATCGCCATTTGCAGTTGCGTCACTATCCGTTTGCGTGACCTCAAGATTACCAATAGCCGTTACAGCTGCATCTGTTTCGCTAATGCGTAATTCAAAGTCGGCCGTACTGCGCGTCAGACCAGCGATGTTATAGACACCACCGCTAGAAGGTGAGGTTGGCGCAGGGCCGTTTGAAAAAATAAAATAGCCATTTGCGTCTGTCGTCGCAGTTCCAATGACAGCATTGCTGGCATCTAGAAGTTCAACAGTTGCGCCCACAATTGGCAGTTCCTCAGGGTCTTGGATCCCATCGCCGTCTTCGTCATACCAGACATAGTTCCCGACTTCCAGCGGAGCCAACTGACAGAAGGCTTCCATGTCACCAAGCCCCCCACCTTTTGCAAATGTGCTTGACTCCACATCTGTGTCATAGAGCATGTAAGCATTTGATCGTTGCCCAGTGGTGTTGTTGAACCACAAAATACCGCCATCAAACGCTTCCGAATTATCGTAAATAGGGTCATATGCACTGGTGACAATGTCTGCATGTCCAGGGACCTGCACAATCCCACCAATCGTAATTTCATCGTGTGGTGCCGGATAATCATCTTGATAGTAAAACTCACCACCACCCGGGCCTTGTGAGTTGCCTGCACCAGCCGTAGCAACGCCGCCACAGCTACCATTGCTTTCTAGTGTCCACGTGCCGCCGCTTGCACAAGCGCGCAAGATATCACCAGCGGCATCAGCGGTGTACAAGGTCGTTGACCCAGGCGTCGTGTCCAATTGCCGATAGCCACCTTGGTCACCATAGCGATCACGGATCCCAAGCACCATATCACCATTATTGAATTCAATGTCGGTCAGCCAAGGCTGCGGATAAACATACTCACTCCCAAACCCCGTTGCATTAGCTTGCCAAGTTGTTGACCAAGCTAACCAGTTTGCACTTGCACTTGGCGCGGCGTTTCCACGCGTGTAATCAAGCCCAATGTTCAACACTTGGGCAAAGCTTGTTCCATCGTAGCTGTAAACAAAAGCACGCAAGTCGCTTGAAGCGCCGGTACTTTCAGCTGTACAGGTCATCCCGATATAAGCTTTGCCTTCATAATAAGACACAGCAAATGGGCGTACGTTGTAGTTCAGTTCACCGCCCGGTGTACCAGGGTGTGCTGGACAACCAACATTGACGTCATTACCAGGGTCTGGCAAGGCGGTTGTTGTGATATCGCTAGCGGTAATCGTTGCATTTGTGACCGGGATTTCGATTAACTCACGTGACAGCAAATTGATGGTGTATAAAGTGCTATTGTCATCAGAAATATCTAAATCCCCCAAACTCATTTTCCCGACCCAGTCCCACGAATTTGCATCGTGATCCCAATCGCCAGTTTCATCAGTCGGATGTGGATCTGTACCCGTGTCAAAACCAAGAGCGTCTAAATCGACATAGACTGCTGGGGCACCCGGAGTTGCCGTGTCAGCGTTGCCAATTACATACACATGACCAGTCTCACCGAAATTTCGAAACCCTGCGTGACGCTTCATAAAAGAGGCTGCATAGAGTTCGTTTTGTTCTGGCTCATAGGCCAACCCAAATGTCGTCCCTAGTTGGTTACCAACAGAAACATGCACTGGCGCGGGTGAGGTGTAATCTATACCGCCGCTATCACAAGTGCCGTCACGGTCACTGTCTAAACAACCAGCGTCATAATCAAACGCCACCAGCACATCACCAGTAACCGTAGGTTGATGCCCTGTGATGTAACAATTTGTCGCTAAGTCTGGATTGTTTTGACAAAACTCAGCCGGATTATTAAAGCCAACATCAACATTATCCGCGCCAGCAGTGACGTCCACGATCTGAACGCTTGTCCCACCGCCTACGCCTGGCTCAAGAAAATCATAGGTTCCACCAGTTGGCAGTGTAAATTCAACGCGTACCTTACCGGAGAAACCAGCGGCTGTTGTAAAGCCATAGGTCCCGTCTGCGGCAGTTACAGTTGTCGCTGAAGTGCCGTTTTCATCAATTGCAAAGACGTTAACGCCTTCAATGCCAGGTTCTGCATTATCTTGATCACCGCTCCCGTTGTGATCGCGAAAAACAGTCCCCATAATTTCACCAGCCGCGGCCATTTCTAAAGCCCCAGAAACACCTGCCGCAGCAAGTGGACCTGTTGGCACTAGAACAAATGCAGCTAGCATGCTAAAAACCATGTAGCTAACAATTCGCACTTTAGAATTTACTTTTATGTTGTGATGCGCTTGCATTCGCATATGACTAAGTCCTTGTTACATAAATATTTACAATTTATGACAACATATTGAGTAGTTGAGTCCTTCTCGCTTTTAGACTACTGTCTATTAGCAGGCAAGCGTATTTACGATTAATTGAGATAGAATTGCGACCTCAACACTATATTTAGACAGATAAAATTTCAGTAGAATCAGCCGGAAGACTTTAGAAAATCAATTAAGTTATTTAGATTAACAAAAAAGAGCGGCACTCATCTGAGTACCGCTCTTTTTGAATTAGGTTTTGGAGTAGTCGCGTTTAGCGAACTGCTGGCATCTCACGACGCTTGTAGGCAACCGTCCCAACGTTTGCCAGTAACAATGCTAGCACGATGCCATACACTGCAAAGCTGGCAGGATCCGTTCCAAAATGACCCGTTGTTGGGATTTGGTTCGGGATCAACTGTACGCTCGCCGGTGAAGACTGTGCGCCAGCGGTATTGCTAGCAATTACATCTGCAACATTGTCAATACGATCTGGTGCCGCCGCAGTATTGTTGATGCGCACCGTTAGCGTGATTGCAACTGTTTCGCCAGCCGCCATGTCGCCAACTTCCACACGTACCGTGCGCGTGGTTGCATCGTACCCGACAGTTCCCCGTGTAGACTGTGCCGAGACATAGTCTAAGCGAGTGTCCAAGATGTCAGTTACAACTGCACCAGTCAATGCTGCGCTGTTGGTGTTGGTCGCATTGATTGTGTAAGTCACGACATCACCAATGGTGGCTACGCTCCGATCACTAGACTTAGTAATGACTGGGGCAACCAATGACTGTGCCTGCGCCTGTGCAACTTGTGGTTGTGGTGTCGGCGTTGGTGGCACTGGTGTAGGTGTTGGCGGTGCAACGCGCGCTGCAATCGCTTCTTCAATCGCCGCGAGTACATTACCAGATGCAAGACCCGCATCAATGGTTGGGTCAAACTCACCCGCTTCCAAGTTCACCACTTCAGAGCGCCCTGTTGTGCGGTCAGCATCGCTGTCTTTTGCAGCGTCTAACCCTTCGTGATGCAAGGTAAAGCCAAAGCCAGCTGGTGGCACAAATTCAACAACATAGTCACCTGGGCGCAAGCCGCGGAATTCGTAATAGCCTTCTGCATTGGTCACAGTTGTACCTAGAACCGCCCCACTTGGGTCAAGCAAGCGCACTGTTACGTCTGCAATTGGTGTTTCGTCATCATCTTGTACACCGTCGGCGTCCAAGTCAAACCAGACATAGTCACCAAGGCCTGCTGGTTTGTAGATCCCGAAGTCCCATGTCATGTCACTTTCACCCGCCTCCAATGAGGTACGGATGGTCTTACCAGTGACAGGATCACCATCGCTGTCTGCTGCGTCATCTGAACCACTGTCATGAAGGGTTGGGACATAGTCAGCAGGCAAAGTGTCGATGACAAACTCAATTGAGTACACACCAGGAAGCAAGTCAGTGAAGATGTACTTACCGTCTGCGTCCGTTGTAGTAGTGCCGACCAACTCGTCGTTTTCATCATAGAGTTTGACGGTTACACCTTCAACACCTGGTTCGCCAGCAGTTTGCAGGCCATCATAGTTGTTGTCGTACCAAACGGTGTCGCCAATTTCAGCCAGCTCAACAACCGTAATCACTTCTGGATCATGGTCATCTTCGTCACCACCGTCACGACCATTTTCATCAATGACATCGTTCTTAGGATCGCCATCATTGTTCGGGTCGCTGTCTGGCGTGCTGTCCACATCCACTGGTGGCGCATCGTCTGGATTATCGTCATCATCAGCTTCATCAATTTCAGCCAAGTTGACGAGTTCGCCGGTCACATTGTCACCAATCGTCATCGTAACGGTGATGGTCACTTGATCATTGACTTGCAAGGCGTCAATATCAAAGGTGCCGTCACCATTGTCAATAATTTCAACAGCGTTCCCTTCGGCAGTTTCGCTGATATCAGCCACGTTGCTGCTCTTGTAGGTCAAGCCAGCTGGTGGGTGATCGGTGACACCAATGCGATAGGCATCTTTTTGACCTTGGTTGTAGAC
>JAHDBS010000408.1 GCA_020630225.1 Anaerolineales bacterium
GTGGTTTGTTCCATTGAAAATGTGGACCCAATGGGCATCCACACTGGGGATAGCATTACCGTTGCCCCATCCCAAACGTTGACTGACCGTGAATATCAACGCTTGCGCGACATGGCTGGCAAAGTCATGGAAGTTGTTGGCGTAGAAACGGGTGGGTCTAACGTGCAGTTTGCGGTCAATCCAGCTAATGGCGATGTGATCGTGATTGAAATGAATCCGCGTGTCAGTCGCTCATCGGCGTTGGCCTCAAAAGCCACTGGCTTCCCGATTGCAAAAATTGCCGCGTTGCTGGCTGTTGGGTACACCTTAGATGAAATTCCAAATGACATCACCAAGGAAACTCCAGCCTCTTTTGAGCCTTCTATTGACTACTGTGTAGTCAAAATTCCACGCTGGAACTTTGAAAAATTCCCAGGGTCTGACCATTCACTTGGCCCACAAATGAAGTCAGTTGGCGAAGTCATGGCAATTGGCCGGACGTTCCAAGAATCGTTCAATAAAGCCATTCGTGGGTTAGAAGTTGGCCTCAATGGTTTTGGTAAAGCGCTACTAGACGCACCTGAAACAACACTGCCAACAGCAACAAAGCTGTACCAAGTATGTGAAGCACGCCTAGATGGCACTGAAGAGCCTGAAAATCAATTTGACCCCTGGTGGGTGCAGCAGTGCATTGAACTGGTGGAATTAGAGCGTCAATTAGCGGAAATGAATTTAAACGACATTTCCAGTGAATTGATGTTGGATCTCAAGCGCAAAGGGTTTGGCGACAACCTCATTGCCAACAGTGTAAAAGATGCTGAAGTTGTAAATGCGCTTGCTGTTCGTGCACAACGGCTTGCAAATGACATTCGCCCGGTCTATCACAAGGTTGACACCTGCGCGGCCGAATTTGCAGCGCAAACGCCATACCTCTATTCAACGTATGAAGTTGAAGACGAATCTGATACGACTGATCGTAAGAAGATCATGATTCTTGGTGGTGGGCCAAACCGCATTGGGCAAGGCATTGAGTTTGATTATTGCTGTGTCCAAGCTTGCTTCAAGTTGAAGGATGCTGGTTACGAAACCATTATGGTCAACTGCAACCCTGAAACGGTCAGCACCGACTATGACACGGCCGACCGGCTCTATTTTGAACCACTCACCTTGGAAGATGTGCTGAATATTGTTGATCTTGAAAAACCAATGGGTGTGATTGTGCAGTTTGGCGGACAAACGCCAATTCGCTTAGCACAAGGTCTTGAAAAACAAGGTGTGCCAATTCTAGGCACGCAAGCCGATTCAATTGATCTTGCTGAAGATCGTATTCGCTTTGGGGCGTTGCTCGAAGAATTGGGCATTAGCAGCCCAAGTTGGGGAACTGCCACCAATATTGAAGACGCCAAGAAAATCGCGGCTGAAATTGGCTACCCAGTGTTAGTGCGCCCATCTTATGTGTTGGGTGGTCGCGCGATGGAAATTGCACATAGCGAAGCGGCACTAAAACAGTTCTGGGGCGCAGCTTTGGAAGCAGCAACCGATGCAGAACTTGATATCACACCAACAGTCCTGATTGATCAGTTCCTTGAAAATGCAATAGAGGTTGATGTTGATGCAATTGGCGATGGTGATCGCATTGTAGTCGGTGGCATCATGCAGCACATTGAAGAAGCAGGGGTTCACTCTGGCGACAGTGCTTGTGTACTCCCTCCATACAAGGTGACGCCGTATCAGATTGACCTGATTAAGCAAAACACTGAAAAGCTTGGCAATGCACTCAGTGTGCATGGTTTGATGAACGTGCAATATGCGATCAAAGACGACCAAGTTTATGTGATTGAAGTCAATCCGCGTGCTAGCCGGACTGTGCCTTACGTGAGTAAAGCAATTGGTATGGGGTTAGCTGGGATTGCTGCGCGAGTGATGGCTGGAGAAAAGCTAGTTGACCTTGGCCTCATTCAAACGCCTAGTTTGGACGGATTCTTCGTAAAGGAAGCGGTGCTTCCGTTCAAGAAGTTCCCCGGTTCTGATGCATTACTAGGCCCAGAAATGCGCTCTACAGGCGAGGTTATGGGGCACGCCAGTCGTTTTGGCGCTGCATTTGCAAAATCACAAAGTGCAGCTGGTACACCTTTGCCAACTGAAGGTGTCGCGCTCCTAACTGTGACAGATACAGACAAAAGAGCGCTGTTGCCAATTGCCCGTGATCTACATGACCTTGGGTTTACGCTTCGCGCAACTAATGGCACGGCAGCTTTCCTTACTGAACAAGGTCTAGATGTAGAGGTTGCGAACAAAATCCAAGATGGCGGCAATCACATTGCTGACATGGTAGATCGTGGTGAACTGGCTCTCATTATCAATACGCCATTAGGCCAAGGTGCGTATGACGATAGTCGCGCCATGCGGATGCGCGCCGTACTCCACAACACGCCAATGATGACTACTCTTTCCGCAGCCCGCGCCGCCGTTGAAGGTATCAAAGCGCTCAAAGCCCGTGATTTGAAAGTACGCAGTTTGCAAATGCACCACTCAGTCTAATTCGGACACAGATTTTGAACCTTAAGCTCAAATTTCTAAATAAGCTTGATGATAAAACGATTGCAATTTTTGCAATCGTTTTAGGTTTAGCAAGTCTGGCATACATGCTGTTTATTACACAGTTTATTGTGCGGTATCCAATAGTGCCTGCACAATCTGAGGTCTTAAACTGGCATAGATGGATGTACAGGGGGCGCTATGTTGTCGCGTTTCTAGCTCTAATTGCATTTGTTGGCCTGACAATTGTTGAGGTTCGCTCTCGCTACCTAACAAAAGTGTTAGACACTTTCCTTGAAAGCCGAACAAAAACAGTCATATTGATTATTGGTTGTGTAATAGTTGGTCGCAGCTATTTATTTCAACGTGGCATAGTGGTGGCTATGGATGCGAATGGTGCAGCTTTAGTGGGGTGGGGGCACTATAAGCATTTTTTAGAGGGATACTGGTTTCCCTATTGGAGTAATTATGTTGGGATGGGAAGTCCCTGGAGCCAATTCCATTTCTCATTGAGTTACTACTTGATGGGGCTGCTCAACTTTATATTCTCTGCATTCATAACAGTCAAGATCTATCTCTGGTTATGCTACGCGCTAATGGCTGCAGGTATGTACTATGGCAGTTATACACTGCTAAGTAATCGGCGGGCTGCGTTTTTCTGTGCATTGCTGTGGTGTTCTTCCTTCTTTTATTTTTTTGTAAATTTAGGATTAGGTGGCTTAGTTCTCCCTATAAACATTGCTCTGCTCCCGTGGATATTTGTTAGCCTATACCGTATTTTTGAATTTGATGATCATCGTCACTGGGTGCTGCTGACATTAAATTTCCTGATTCAAATATGGACACACCAACTTTACGGTGCAGTGATTGTGGCTATTGGTTTGTTTGCACTTGTTCTGCGTGCCCTAACGGATAGTCACAAGATTGACAAACTCATTCGTAGCTTTGTGTTGCTTGTTCTCTTTGCAGCTGGGGCGTCTTATCAAATTGTTGCTGTTTATGCAGAGCAATACTTAGTGTCAATCGGCGACCTGATTGCAGGAGAAACAGCGTTTGGCTATGGTCTAACCTGGAATACTTTGTTTTCCACAAGTGGTATTGCTACTGGACATACATTCAATGCTTCGGGATCGTTTATTCCACCAGTAATATTTTGCATTGCTTTGATGGGGTTAGTCATTGCAATGACTAAGCCTTATAGGCTGGCATGGCTTCCGATAACTATTACTTTTATTGTGAGCGCTTTCCTTGTGTTTGCGCCTTCTTATTGGCGTGGCTTTCAAAGCTTTATTGAGATATTGCCATTCGGCCAATTAATATACTCAATGAAGTTTGCGGGGCGCTATGCAGTTTTCTTAGAATTTGCCAGTGTGCTGCTTTTTGGACTTGCCATACTGAAAGCGCCTGATATTTTTCAAGGTGTTGTCGCAAAAGATAACTTGGGCGCAATAATAACCCTCATGATGGTGCTTTTGTTTACAGCACCGATTGTCAGAGCACTCAACTACAGCTTTTATTTCCCAACAGAATGGGGCAGCCAAAGCATTAATACATTGGCTGCTTATGATGGCTACATAGACTCTGGAACTGGCCGCGTGTTGGATCCTGACTCTAGATTGCGTGCATTGGAAGCTACTCTGCATTCAGATCGGCCTGGCTTATTTGGGCATTTTGAAGAGTTATTGCCTTCAATCAAAACAGTTGAGCAACTACATCAAGACTTGGCTCAAATTGATAGTGTTTCTGCAGAAATTGAATCGGAATCGTTAGCCTTA
>JAHDBS010000409.1 GCA_020630225.1 Anaerolineales bacterium
TCCCCTTGGTCTCGCACTTGGATGGCTGGCGCATTACAAAATCGTGACGATTGCTTTTTTTCGGTATCAAAGCTACCAGACACGCAACAAATTACCGGTTTTGCGGTATATTCCCTTGTCATTGATCAGGCTCACGTAATGAACATTGGCGTTGATCCCGCCTATCGGAAGCAAGGCATTGGGGCCGCGTTATTGCAAGCACTCATTGCGGAAGTGGACGCCAAAAAAGGGCTGCAAATTACGCTTGAAGTACGTAAATCAAACGTTGCAGCATTGGCCTTGTATCAGGCGCATAAATTTGATGTAATAGGAACGCGCCCTCGTTACTATAAAGACGGGGAAGACGCATATATTATGATGAGATAACGGCTATTTATTGGTAGCCAAGGTCTCAATCGGAGTTCGTTTTGAAAAATGTTTTAATTACCGGCGGCGCCGGATTTATTGGCTGTAATTATGCAGCCCGCCTGATTGCTGCTGGCTATAACGTCACAGTCTTTGACAACTTGTCCCGCAAGGGCACACCTAACAACCTGAAATGGCTGCAAGACACGCACGGTGAAGACAGTTTCCGCTTTATTCAAGGAGACATTCGCGACGCAGATGCGATGACTGCCGCCGCTGCAGACCAAGATGCAATTTATCACTTGGCTGCCCAAGTTGCTGTCACCACCTCTGTTGTAGATCCACGCGAAGATTTTGAAATCAATGCGTTAGGGACTTTCAATGTGCTTGAAGCAGCCCGTTTGAACGGCAAGCATCCTGTTGTGGCATATGCATCTACCAACAAAGTTTATGGTGGCATGTATGAGGTGAATGTGGTTGAACAAGACACCCGTTACACCTACGCAGATTTGCCACATGGCTTACCTGAATCACAACCGTTAGACTTCCACTCGCCATATGGCTGCTCAAAGGGCGCTGGCGACCAATATATGCGTGACTATGCGCGCATTTATGACATTCCAACCGTTGTGTTCCGTCAGTCTTGTATCTATGGGTTACGTCAATTTGGTGTTGAAGACCAAGGTTGGTTGGCACACTTTGTGATTGCTACAGCCAAAGGGCGCGGCTTCAATATTTATGGCGATGGCAAGCAAGTGCGTGACATGCTCTGGGTAGATGACTTACTCGATGCCTATGACATTGCGCTGCACAACCCAGAAAAGATTGCTGGCAAGATTTACAACGTTGGCGGCGGCCCAGACTTTACACTCTCTATTTGGCGTGAAGTGGGACCAATTCTTGAAAAACTAGCTGGTAAATCGCTAGATCAGGTTGGCTATGGCGATTGGCGCCCGGGCGACCAAAAAGTTTACATCAGTGACATTCGCAAGGCCAAGGAAGACCTTGGCTGGGAACCACAGGTGAACCCTGAAGCTGGCGTGACCAAGCTTTGGAATTGGGTCAATGCCAATATAGACCTGTTTGAATAAACCTTTGTAGTGACATGGCACACCATGTCACTCTTAAATCAAAAGCGGGGGGCTTCTTAGCGCATTTGCTCTGAGAAGACCCCCGCTTTTTTATTTAAGAATTTTTGTTTGAACTAACTGCGTTCTGCCTCTGTATACAGCTGCTTATATACTTTACTTAGCTCACGTACCTGTCGGTCAGCGTGATAGCTTGAGCGCACTAGCGGCCCACATTCAGTCCAGTCAAACTTCAGGTCTTCATTGCAGTAACGCTCGATTTCCACAAATTCTTCCATTGTGTAATACCGATCCATTGGCAAGTGACGGCGAGAAGGCTGTAGATATTGCCCAATGGTAACAATGTTGACCCCCCAACTGCGCATGTCAGCCAAGGTCTCTTTGAGTTCGTCCATGGTTTCGCCAAGGCCAACCATCACACCGCTCTTCGTCAAAACATCTTTGTCTAATGCCTTTGCGTTCGTAAGAGTTGCTTCCGCCCACTTGTAGTCGTCTTGCGGCTGTACTTGGCGGAATAATCGTGGCACTGTTTCCACATTGTGATTCAGAATTTCAGGCCGTGCATCCATCACAATTTTGAGGGCATCTTTACTGCCCTTGAAGTCAGGAATGAGCACTTCAATCGAACACCCTGGCTGCAATTTACGCACTTGGCGAATAACCATGGCAAAAATTGGTGCACCACCGTCTGGGCGCTCATCACGATTGACGCTGGTAATGACAGCGTGACGCAGGTTCATTGACTTAATGGCCTGGGCAACGCGCAATGGTTCTGCCCAGTCCATAGGACTCGGCATACCGGTTTTGATGTCACAAAAACCACATGACCGCGTACAAGTGTCGCCCATCATGAGGAAGGTTGCAGTTCCAGATCCCCAACACTCGCCAATATTTGGACAGTTCGCTTCTTCACATACTGTATGCAAAGACTTTGAACGCATCAGCGTTTTGAGATGTTCATACTGTTCGCCGCTTGGCGCGCGCACCTTAATCCACTCTGGACGGCGCTGTGGGCGCGGGCCTAGTGGCTTTTCTGGGCGCTGGCGTTTCGCTGGCTTTACTTCAGAAAGTGGGATGATAGTATCTGACATATCTTAATTGTAACGTAGTAAAAAACAGGTCTAGCGAAGTTTTGCCTGAAAACTGGGAATACGACCGTTATAATTGAGGACGTTCGGATCAAAACCACACTATGGACTTACAATCACTCAATCTTACAGATCTTCAACAACGATGCGCCGAAGAGAGCAGTCGCTTCTTTAAGAAACTGCACTACGATGCGAAATATTGTTACGAAATTTTCCATCGTGCCATCGTTAATCGGAATGAGACTGCTTGGGAAGCACTCGTGACGCAGTACACGCCACAGTTACGGCGTTGGTTTTATGCCCATCCGAATCATCACAATAGTGAGGAAGAGCCTGAGTTTTTCATCAATGGCGTCTTCTTGCGGTTTCATAAGACTATCGCGCCACATCGCTTCCTACAATTTGACAGCTTGGCACAGGTATTGTCTTACCTGCGGCTCACGCTGCACAATCAAATTACAGATGATTTGCGCAAGCAGCGCGCCCCTAAAGTAGATATTGATGAACTGTATGACATGGCAGATGACACTGCCGTTGCAGATGATCCGCTAGATAAGCGTGAATTTTGGGCGCTGATTCTTGAGCACACGAATAATGAGCAGGAAAAAGCACTGGTAGATTTGATGCTCGCGAAGCAAATGAAACCGGCAGAAATTGTGGCTGCACGCCCTGATTTGTTCGACAATGTGACTCAGGTATATCGCAATAAAGAGAACATGATGGGGCGCTGGCGTCGTAACCAAAAGCTACAAGAAATGTTTACGGCATTGTATCGGAGTTAATTTACTTAAAAAACTCAACGCTTTCGGAAATTTTTCGATAAGCCCGTTAATGGTAGTGAATTTCAACAGTCGTTTGGAAACGTATTAAGAACTATGTCAGATTTATCTTCAAACAATGAAGCACCAGATGCATTCGAACAATTAGTGAATGCAGTGTTGTATCGCTTCAATTGTCCTGATGTTGAAGAGCTTACGAACTTCAATTTCAGCAATGTTTCTGCAGACCGGGCCTCAGCAATCCAGACGCATGTCGATGATTGTCCGCCCTGTCAAACAGAACTAAGTGCGTTGCGCACATATGACGCGCAAACAGCTGGAGACACGGTTGCCCCAGTAAGCAGCACTGTTCGGGAAGTAATTGCCACATTATTGTCTACAGGTAACCAAGGCAATAGCAGTTTAGGCACGTTAGCAGCAGCTGGCATTCGCGGGTCTTCAGAAGGGCCACGGTACACCTACCTAGCCGATGACATGCGGATTATGATCAACACAACGTTGATTGAAAACGGCGAGTCTAAGGTGACGGTCACCGGCCTTGTCACTGGCCCAGCTGTCACACAAAAGTGGGATGTCCAAGTCACCCACGAAGAAGAACAAGTCGCAGTAACGTCAGTCGATGACGTAGGCAACTTCATGTTGGAAAGCTTGCCAGCGGGAATTTACCAGCTCAAGCTAGTCAGTGAGGATCTTACGGTAACGATCCAAGACATCTGGCTGACCCAACATCAGTAACAAACCAGATCCGCAGTGCGCAATGTGCGCTGCGAATGGCGGAATAAATTCCAGATAAGAGGAAGTAACGGTTTTCTGGAATTCGTAGAACGTAGCGGTAGTCCCTAAAATCTGTAGTTGTCATGGACAACTTACAGTCGCCCAATTGTAGTCACTCAACTACATTCTCTCTCCGTAATGCAAAAACGCGATCCTGTGCCCGGGATCGCGTTTTTGTTTTGT
>JAHDBS010000410.1 GCA_020630225.1 Anaerolineales bacterium
GAATATCGGCTGTAGGGTCAGCGGCGACTTGGCCGGAGAGGTAGGCCACGCCGTTGTGAATCACGCTGCGGCTAGAGCGGGCGGTAGTGTTGTTTCGGGTGATTGTCATGGTTGGGATTATAGCGGAGATGATGATTGTACAAAATGTGCAGCCCCAAAATTTTCAGCGCGGCACTACGCGCCGAGGGGAACAGCCACCTCACAGTAAAAACAAAACGCAACTATCCGGACGGGATATAAACACAAAAACCGCCGTGCTGATACATAAAATCAGCACGGCGGTTTTGAAGCTGCGGTCTAAGCTTGTGTTGCCTTTTCGGCTTGCTTTTCTTTTACAGCTTGGTACACATCGCCAGCGACTTTGCGCCCGGCAAAGAGTGCCGCCACAACTGCGGTAGCGCCAATAACTTTAGGGCCGTGTTCGCGAATGGTTTGGGTGATTTTTTCAGATGACATACTGTGTTGCTCCTATAAGCTTGATGAACTTTCTTGTTCGTTTGTTGTAGCTATAGCATAGCCGCTGCCCAACACCTTGCGTGCTATCCGGGAAAAGAACCGGATTTGGCATCGTTTTGGCCGCGATATTCAAATCTGCATAGCGTCATGGTCTGCATACTTAGCAGCGCTGCTAAGCAACAACCCATAACCACCCCGCTACTACAACGGTGAGCCAAACAGATACACGCAGTAAATTGTGAACTGTTTGTAACGATGTTGCGCCCAGCCATCCCACAATTGCGCCGCAGCTCAATAAAGTAATGGAATTGACATCTAAGCTAGCCGCGTAGGCCAACGCCGTTTGCGCTAGCGCCGCCATTGTTTCTGCACCAAGCCAAAGCGTGCCAATTATTAGTGCCATCAAGGTAATGATGAATTTTTCAGTCATGTGTTGTCTCCTTATCAATCAAATTAACGGTCAATTGTGTTTTGGCGCTGCATAATGAAGATGAGCGCTACCGTAATGCCCATGTTTGCAACGATTGTCCCCAGCAGCAGCATAATCACAAGAAAGATCATGTCGCTCAGCGCCACGTCCAGCGCAATAACATGGCTGTCTAGCGTGCCAACTGCTGACTGTAACGCAGTAATCTCTACATCTTGCTGCTCATTACGCTGGCTTACATAGCCCAACGTTTCATGCATAAGCGCGAGGTCTGCTGTCATAAGTACAGCCACGTCGGTCTCTGTAGCGGTTGCAGCGCCGCCCGTCACTGGGATTAAGTCAGGGGCAGCAGATTGTGCCACAACGGTGGGCCTTGTGGTTGTTAGCTCCACGACTGCTGCTTTGCCCAAGGCCAATACTGGCTCTGGCCCAAACATAATGCCCAGCCACAAGGCACTTAGAACTAAGGCGAGTAGTGAAACTGTATAAGCTTTGAACATCGTAAGGCTCCTGTTTAGGCGCTGAAACGCGCTGGTCTGTGCGGTGCACTAAGACTATGCGTTAGGCACGTAAACAAGCAGAGATAGAGAAAAGAATCGGATATGGCACTATCCATACTTGCTTCACCGATTCCCAGATCCGGTTTTATTCCCAACAGCACAACGTCGGCGCCTGCATTTTCTATCATCAATGGACACGACTCAGTTCAGGAGACATTTGATGACCCGCTTCAACCCACTTTCCCGTATTTATGAATTACGCAACTTGTTGCTGGCCCTGCTAGCAGGCTTTGGCTTGCTATTCTTGGCGCAATCTGGTTTAGATCGCTCAGAAGACATTGCATTCCGGCTGTATTTAGATGGCTGGTGGCCGCATTATCTGCGTTACAGCTTAGGGTTTATTGGTCTAAATATCTGGCTGGCATACGTACGCCCACACGCCACACAAAAGATCCTGCCTGTTATTGCTATGATCGGCGCAATTAGCCTGATGCTAATGTACCGGCTACTCACACCAGACCAGCCCGTCTTCAACGACGCTGGAAATCTCTCGCACTTCACCTATACAACGCGTAATTTGTCGCTGGTTCAGAAACAAGCCACTAACTTTTTACGGGGTCTATTGGCAATTGGCGCGCTTGTCTGGTTCCCACAACTGCTGACCTTATGCCGCAAATATCGGCTATTGGCACTGAGTGGTGGCTTAGGGTTGCTACTGCTCACCGCATTTGCGGGAGAACTCGCTGAAAATGGTGCGCAAATTTCATTGGCCTTGCCGCTTATTGGTCAGCAAATGCAGCCCGCTGAACTGATCAAACTATTGGCAATCATTTACTTGGCGGGGTATCTCTCTACCCATCAACATGATCTCAATCAGTTCAACTATCGAACCGTACGGATCTTTGGTGTTCCCTTGCCCAATTTCAAACAAATGCGCCCCATTGCCGTTGTGATTGGTGCAATCTTTGGGCTGCTTATGCTAATGAGTGACTTAGGCGCTGCGCTAGTGTTGATTTTGGTGTTACCTGCCATGCTATTCGCCGCCCTCAAACAACGCACCTTCCTATATATGCTTAGCATTACCGTTTTGCTTGGGATTACAGGGATGGTTCTGTTACGCGGGTTTCAATTTGAACAACTGCCATTTATTGCTGAAAATTTAGAACGCGTAACCGCCCGCTTTACAACCTATAGTGATCCATGGGCGCAATGCACGGAAGCAAATGGGTGTGAAAGCTATCAGCTTTTGCACGCGCTCTACTCCTTAGCAACTGGTGGGCTTTGGGGCACCGGGCCGGGGCTAGGGTTGCCAGTCTATATTCCCTTTATTCATACAGACTTAGTGTACGCGGCCATCGCAGAGGAGTTTGGTCTATTGGGTGCGGGCGGGCTACTGTTCCTATATTTCATGCTATTGCGGCAATGTATGACCGTTGCCAGCCGCAGTACAGAAGCCTTCCCAAGATATTTAGCCGTTGGGATTGGCACCCTGTTTGCGGCACAACTGCTAATCATTATTGGCGGTACGCTAAATCTGATTCCATTAACGGGGATTACCGTCCCTTTCCTTAGTAAGGGCGGCACATCAATCCTTATCAACTCAGTCATGATGGCGTTGTTATTACATATTTCAGATGCACAGCGCCCTGCCCAAGCAACCACGGCTTATGGGCAATCATTGCAACCGTTGCAAATTTCAATGTCGATTGGCATGCTCTGTTTACTTGCAGGCACAGGCTACTGGACCATGTGGATGGGACCAAAATTGCACCCTGCATTTCCTAAAGCCGATGAATTTGCGAATAATCCAGTTGCGCAGGAACGCCAAGCCGCTTGGCTCAAACGCGTAGATCGTGGTGAGATCTTTGACCGTAACGGCAATTTACTTGTGGAGTGTAGCCACGAAGGCTGTGACGTGTATGATGTTTCGCTGATCCATTTACTAGGCGAACTGACCGGCACGGGCAATGGCGTTACCGGTCTACAAGCAAGCTATAACGACACATTCCTTGGCGCTGGTGTATTTGACCTTGAAACGCTTGTTGCAAAACACCTCGGCGGCAAGTGGCACGGAAACAACCTCAATTTAACAATTGATCCAGCATGGCAAGCTGCTGCCAACGATGGGCTCGGTGGCTACGATGGTGCCGTGGTTGTCTTGGATGCTGAAACTGGTGCAGTGCTTGCGTTAGTTAGCCATCCATTGCACAACCCAGCAAACCCACAAACGCCACAACTCTATCCGCAAATTGAGAATCCATCGCAGTTCAACCGCGCTACGCAAGGGTTGTACCCACCGGGCTCAACCTTCAAAACCGTAACCGCTGCCATTGCCTTAGATGAAGGCGTCCTAAAATCTCGCGACACCTTTTACTTTCCAGAAGAAGACTGGGCCGGCATTTGTCATTACGCAGTCTATGGTTCACTCAACCTGCCCAGCTGTAACACCATCGAACGGATCGAAGAAATGTCATTGCCCGAAGCCTTCGCTTGGTCAGACAATATCGTCTTTGCCGACGCAGCTATTGAATTGGGCGGGCAAACCATGTTGGACGGTGCCGCAGCCTTTGGGTTTGGTGCCCCCCTACCGTTTGATACACAGACTGCCGCATCAACAATCACCAATCAACCGCTGAACCTGCAAGCCACTGAGTACTTAGCTCAAACCGGCATTGGTCAGTCTGAAGTTGTTGCAACGCCGCTTCAAATGGCAGTTGTGGCAGCAACAATTGCCAACGGCGGCAAAGCGCCGCAACCGTATGTCGTTGAGCAAGTTGTCAAACCAAACGGGAAAGTGCTGCAAAGCACCAGCCCAACAACGTTAGGGCGTGCCGTTGGGCGTTGGCAAGT
>JAHDBS010000021.1:0-16589 GCA_020630225.1 Anaerolineales bacterium
AAGTGACCGTATATGTCACCAAAGACAAAGAACACTTCACGCCTATTCCAAAACATCAGATGGAGATTGTCGAACGAATGGGGATTGCAGTTCACCTAGCCGCAGAGGTTTCGGCCGCGCCAACGCCCGACCTGATTGTAGACGGTGTGATTGGCTATAGCCTGAAAGGCGCACCGCGCAGTACGGCGGCGACGCTTATCGACTGGGCGAATAGCATGGCAGCGCCAACGTTGGCTTTAGATGCGCCGTCTGGCGTGGACACCACCACTGGCGTTGTCTATTCCCCCGCAATCAATGCAATGGCAACAATGACGTTGGCCTTACCCAAAATAGGCTTACGCGCCGCAGGGGTAAAACAGCAAATTGGTGAACTGTATTTGGCAGACATCAGCGTGCCGCCGGAATTGTATGCGTCTGAGAAGTTAGGATTAGACGTTGGGAATTTGTTCGCAGAGAGCGATATTCTGCGAATTTGGTGACAGCATCTAGGCGTAGCGCCTTGGCTTGCCAAGGCAAGTAAGGTGCTTACGGGCTGCTAAATGGACACGGGCTTTGGCAAAACAGCCCAAAACAAAGTTCAACTTTTGTTCGACCGCTTAGCATGCAGCGCCTCAGCAAAGTTGAACTTTTAGGATTACTGCAACTTGAGATTTACGAAACGCACTCCCCACCACTGCTACTGGTTACTCTGGGAGTTCAACTTCTAGCCCTCTCTTAGGTGGGGTTAGTGATCTTCAATGAAGTTGAACTTCGGTTTTGGATTGGGAAAAGTGTAGTGACATGACGCTTCATGTCACTACACTGTGGTGTTTACAATAATTCCAGCAACGCGGCGACGTCTTCCACGTCGTGCAGGCCAAAGGCTAACTGCTGCACGGCAGCGGTTCTTTCTGCGTCAAAGACCTGTGACACGATGTGCGCAAATTTATCTAATAGCTCTTGGTCTGTTGGTGGATTGTGTTCTGTCCACGGGCAGCCAGTGTAGTCCGAGGTGTAACTCGCGCCATCCGCAACAGTCAGAGTCACCTTGGCTAAACGATTAGACGGGAAGATTTCATTGCAATAATCGTCCTCTTCCATTTCCACTAAGTTAGACAAGCGCAATACTCTTGGGTCGGACAAACTGTCGCCATTCAATTCTGGATAGCTAATGCCACCATTGATCAAGGCTGAAGCGACTGGGAACGGCAAACTATATTGCGCAATATCCGTGTTTTCTGGAGTTGCATGATCCAATCGTGTGGCTTCATGGAACGTGGCAACTTGAATACGCGTAATGTCAGCAGGATCAATGTTATGAGCGGCTTTCAGATCCAGCGTAGCCCGAATAGCAGGTTGTGCCCAATAGCAGACGGCAAACTGTTTGTAATAAATATCTTTCAGCCGCCAATTTGAGCCAAGGTCACCCCATAAATCTGCAACATCATCGCCCTCAGCGGTGATTGCAGGTGCCCCGGTAAAGCCAGACTTTGCCATTAGCGCGGCACTTACACCGGCCATACCGCCCCACCCAGAGCCATCTTTTACCATCGTTGGATGATCAATACAGCGCATCATTTGCGAACGCGGACCGTGATATTCCGCAATCCCTAAGGCATGCCGGGTTTGTTCAGGCGTCAACGCAAGACGACGCGCCACAATCGCAGCACACCCTAACGCATTCCAAGCACCTGAGGTGTGATAGTCACACGCCGTCGCATGCAATGCAATCCCGGCGCGAATAGCAACTTCATACCCCACTGCTAGCGAAGTCAAAATCTCTTTACCGCTCACAGAGTTTCCCGCTTCGTCTAGTGTCACTGCAACCAGAGTCGGAATGATGGCTGCTCCAGGGTGTCCTTTGGTAAGCTGATAACCATCGTGCATATCAACCGCATCACAGGACATGCCATGCGCAAGCACCGCCCCTGGCATTGAAACAGGACGTCCATCTGCAATCAGCTTGGTTGCATTGCCGCCAAAATTCAGCGCAGCAAAATCGTAGACAATCTTTGCGAGTTCGGTTTGTTGTGCGGTAATGACAACACCTAAGGTGTCCATAAACGTCCGGCGCGCTTGGCGCTGGACATCCGCAGGTAAGTCTTCCCACTGCGTGTTGTGAATAAAATCGATGATGTTCATAAGTTCCTTCCGTGTAGCTATGTTTTGCTCATTTTCTGCCAAAACGTTTTGTCAGCCCACTGACATCAGCGATTTATGCATGGAGTTAAGCAAAAACGGCGCACTGTAAAGTGTGCGCCGTTCAATTCGTTTTCTAAGTTTTAAGCTACTTAATCCGCTTTCGAGCTTCGTTCAAGACAATGTCTAAGGCATTGTATAAATCTTGAAGTTGTGACGCTGCGGCATCCATCCCTTCTTTGCGCGCGGTCAGTTCCACCATTTTTGCCGCTTCGCTCAGCTTCATTGCCCCAACGCTAGTTGCAGAACTGCGCATGGCATGCGCCGCTTTCCACAACCCTTCAGCATCTTCGGCACGTTCTGCCTTTTGCAGCATTTCAAACTGCATTTCGGCATCTTCCATGAAAATGGGCATCAGCTCACCCAGCATCACTCTGGCATCTTCGCCAAACTGCATTTCCAAGACCCCAAAGTCAAAGATTTGCGACTCGCGCAATTCCATCATCCCAGTGCCCGCACGCGGCGTGCTTTCGAGCGCTCGGGTCAATTCTTTTACGCGAATGGGCTTACTGATGTAGTCATCCATCCCCGCCTCAAGATATTTTTCACGATCACCTTGAATAGCATGTGCCGTAACGGCCACAATCCGCGGGCGTTGTTCTGGAGACGTGCGAGTTTTGATGAGCTGAGATGCTTCAACGCCATCCATTTCTGGCATTTGCACATCCATTAGAACGACGTCGTAAATTTGACGGTCAACCGCTTCAACAGCCTCAAGTCCGTTCGCAACCACATCAGCCCGATAGCCAAGTCGTTTTAGCAACTGTAGCGCCACACGTTGATTAACCGAATTATCTTCAGCGATCAGAATGCGCAGCGGATGCTTTTCTGCTAGCTTATGTTCAAACTCACTCGTCTGTTGGATCTTCTTAGACTGTCCGGACGCTTCCTTGTCTTGGATCTTGAAACTCAAGCGAACCAACACGTTGAAGAGTTGTAGCGGTTTCAGCGGCTTTTGCAAAAATGCAATTGAATTGATGCCACCTGTATTCAATGTCGACTCACCGGAAGAACTCAAAAAGATAATCGGCAAGTCTGAATATTCCAGATTGATCTCGCGCGCAAGTTGCACACCATCAATGTCTGGCATGTGAACGTCAAGAATAGCCACATTGAATTTATTCGTTTGCAGCATCTTGAGTGCATCGGCAGCAGACGCAACCGAATACGACTCCATGCCCCATTTACTCAACTGGCGATCTAAGATAAGTCGATTAGTGGTGTTGTCATCAACCACTAAGACTTGTTGACCGAACAACTGCGGCTGTGGGGTTTCTAAATACGCATAACGCTGATCATCATAAGCGTCTGCCCAAATGGTGAAATTGAACGTTGAGCCGACATCCAATGTGCTTTCGACCCAAATTTCGCCGCCCATCATTTGACACAATTGTTTACAAATTGCGAGACCAAGCCCTGTGCCACCATGCTTCCGCGTAGTAGATGCATCTACTTGGCTAAATGAGTGGAACAAGGTTTCAATTTTTGCTTGCGGAATGCCAATGCCTGTGTCACGCACGCCAAAATGCAGCTGCGTGCCACGCTCAGACGAGACCTTAGACTTTACCGTCACAACGACTTCGCCTTTCTTTGTAAATTTGAGCGCATTGCTCACTAGATTCACAATAATTTGGCGCACCCGCGTGATATCGCCCACCACGACAGGTGGTGTAGAAGAGTCAATTACATACGCTAGATCAATGCGTTTCTTACCAGCTTGTGTAGCGAAAAGATCAAGCGCTTCTTCAACGCATTGGCGTAGATCAAAAGGTTGCTTTTCGAGCTCTAACTTTCCGGCTTCGATCTTAGAAAAATCAAGAATATCGTTGATGATGGTCAGAAGCGCATCACCACTAGAACGAATTGTTGAAACAAAATTACGCTGTTCAAGCGACAGCTCAGTGTCTAACAAAAGACCCGCCATCCCAATTACTGCATTCATTGGGGTACGAATTTCATGGCTCATATTCGCCAAGAATTCGGACTTTGCACGGTCAGCTGCTTCTGCCTCTTCCTTTGCCAACAGCAGCTTTTGTTCTGCCTGTTTGCGGTGCGTAATGTCGCGAATAAAGGCGCTAAATTCAGTCCGGTCTTCCAACATCACTGGCGAGACCGCAATTTCAACAGGCAATTCATCGCCGTCTTTGTTGCATGCAGTCATCTCAATCCGGCGACCTAGAATTGTGGTCTCACCTTGCTCTAGATATCTCTGCCATCCCTGAACATGCCGTTCCTTATAACGATCAGGAATAATCAGATTTTGCAGCTGTTGACCAACGGCTTCAGCATGCGTCCATCCAAATGTGGCTTCCGCTTGTGTGTTCCAGCTGGTGATAATGCCTTGATCATTGGCAAGCACAACCGCGTCTAATGCAGTGTCAATAACACTACGATTTCGCGTTTCAGACTGATAGACCTCACGCGTACGCTGCTCAACCCGTTCTTCTAGGGTGTCACGTTCTTGCACCAACGCTTGATTCAACTGCGCGTTATAAAGTGCTTGGGCAGCAACTGGAATGAACCGCTCCGCCAGCCGAATGTTGTCTTGGGTGAAATAGCCTCGCTCTGTATGCGTTGCAATCAAAATCCCAGCTGTAGCATTAGCTTCAAACGGCACATGCATCCCGCTGGTTGCGGCTAACCCTTCGGCAAGAATTGGCTTCCATTCAGGCACCATTGACACATCGAATACGGCTTTTGGTTGTCCTTTTGAAAGCAAGTTTTCAAAGAAACGCCCTGCTTGCCAAGCCTTGCCATCTAACGCTGTTGTGTTTGTCGCCACCACATGGAAATCTTCTTCGCCTTCCCGAATCAGAACAAAGGCATGTTGATAGTCAAACATGCCTTGCAATAGTTCAATAAGACGTGAAAAAAGGTCTTGGGTGTTATGCGCACTGTTGAGCGCCCGAAACCCATTTAGCAGGATTTCGGCTTCTTGCAAGCGACGTTCAGATGTATTGCGCGTTTGCAACAAGCTGAGTTTGAGCTCTTGCAATTGCTCCATCAAACTAAGGCGTTCGGCTTCTAATTCATGGAGTTGCTCTTGTACGTTATCAGTTGTCATTGGGTAAGTTTCTTACAAACACTAAAGTAATCTTATTTAGTGTACAACGTTACTTACTAAAAACCACTACAGAAATCATTAAGTTTCCGTGGTAATTGTCGCCTCCAATGAAACAGCCTTGTTCGCCAAAAGTAAATGTTCCTAAGAATGGTGTGTCTTCACCCAATGTAGTTCGCAATTCAGCAACGACGTCTTCCATTTTGTCTTGAATGGCTAACATACAACCCGCGCAGTAAATGACGAGCGCGCCACTAATGTCTTCTGGATTAAGGTGCCCAGCAGTCAACGCCGTATGCGCAACCCGACCCGCCCGCGTTACCAAACTAGACTCGGTACCATTCATCAAGATGATCGTGTCACCTTCAGACACATCAGCAAATGTTTGAATACCACCGTTTTCATCAATTCCAGCTGGGTGAATTAGCTGATAATTTGTCATGCCTGCATATTCCCCAACTTCACGGCTCAGTGGGAAGAGTGTGGAATCAGCCAAGACATTCCCACCACGCAGACGGTCGCTAATAAGCCCGTCGGTCCATTCGTTATAGACATCAGCGGCTGGGCGTCCATCAATTTCAGCTAAAACGCGACCATTTGCTTTGGTCATAATGCCTTTGGTTTCAGTTGCCCAATAGCCACTGTGGAACGCAAAGCTAATCTTTTTTGAAGGATACATCGCTGTCACTACGATGTTATTTGTGGTGACGCCATCACTTGTAAATTGCAACCATTCGCCAGCGACAGAGTTATCTGCTGAGCTACCACCTGCAATTGGCACTTGGTCTCCAATAATATTCTGAATACCTTTTTGAACGGCTTCTTCGGTGCCTGGAACGCCTGTAATCCACACTAATTCTGGTGGTTCTCCAAAACGCTCTGCAGCAGCAATCGCGGCTTCAATAGCGGCAGAGCCAGCAGCAACGGCATCATCACCAATTGGCGCGGTACCAACGCCATAATCGCCTTCGGCATCGTCAAATGCCATTAGAGAAAGGCCAACACCTTCGGCAACGTGAAATCCAGCTTGGGTCATTGCTCCTAAACAAGAGGAGCCGCCATGGATTGCTACATTTGGATTTAGTTCAAGCAATGTCTGACGCACCATATCCAAATCATGTTCAATTGAGGCGTAAGCAACAATAAGTGATGCTGCACTGTCTAATTGTGCAAAGGCATCTTTTACAGCTTCAGCACTGTCAGTTTTTAGTGAGTATGCGGTTGAAAGTTTCATGGATTTGCCTCCTTTTTGCGACAGCTTATTGTTTTCGCTGTCAGCATTTGTAATCCTTATATTTTTGATTGCGAGTGATCGCTCTAGTTGTTTGCGTTGCTACTACCTGTCTTAACCACATTAGAGTGCAAAGCTCTTGCCAGACTGGAGATACTTTGCACTCTACTACCAATACGATTTTTTCCCAAATACCAATACTTACATTTGATGTACCAATTTTTTATTCTTGCCCTCTACCGCGCCTGCATTGCTGGGCGGGGCACAAGATTTGGCCGGATAAAATAATGTGACTTGCGCGTCGTTTTGGCACGCGCTAGCCACACCAAGTGAATTGCACCATTTGGCGTGTTATAAAGCCGGGGCACCTGCATCAGATATGCAACATGCTCCCGCTCAATACGATCTGCCTGAGAAAGATCAATTACCAGTCGATCAAACCCTTTATGACAGTAACTTTCGGCAAGTCTGCCTACCTTTTCTACAGTGTCTTGTCCAACAACCCCTGTTAGCAGCACTGTAATTTCGTTTGTGTTGTGTTGAATTTGAATTGCCATCTATACCTCAAAAAACGACTTACCCCGTTATTACCTCTTTTCTGACTTAAGATTAGCGAAGCTTTCTGACGACAATTCTGACGATTTTTACAAATCCCAAATCTTTGTCGATAAAACTACGCCCAACCTCAATATCTGTAATATGGCTAGCTTTAGACTTCACTTAATTGTGACTTTTGGCAAGTTGCCAATTGAGTTTGATGCAACAGAAGTTGTATACTGAGTTTGAACAAACCGACTGATGCAAAACGTTAGTTTTCAAACTGTAATTCCTAGACTTAATGAAAGACTATTGGCAAAAAATATTAGTGGTAGACGACTCACGAGTTGTCCGCATTAGCCTCAGAGAAGTGCTAGAAAGTGCGGGGTATGAAGTGACTGAGGCTGAAGATGGCCAACAGGCATTGACCCTGATCAAAACCCGTGGCATTCCACACTTGGCATTAGTAGATCTACACATGCCACGCATGGATGGGTTTACCTTCTGCAAGAAAGTACACCAATTCTGCGATATGCCCGTCATCATGCTGACCTCAGAAGATGATGAAACGACTGTCGTCCAAGGTTTGGAAGAACACGCTGAAGACTATGTAGTTAAACCATTCCGGAAGCAAGAGTTAGTGGCGCGTATCAAGCGGGTCCTAGGGCGCATGGAGAGTTACTCTTACACGTTCGACCCGATCATTGAAATCGATGAACGCTTGGCAGTGGACTTACCAAACCGCAAGGCTTTCGTAGAAACCGAAAAACTATCGTTAACCCCTACAGAAGCCAAACTGCTTTATATTCTGATCAAGAGCGCGGGACGCACCGTCAGCACGGAATATTTATTGCAGCGCGTATGGCCATTAGAGGATGCGTTCGAAGATCGTCTTCACGCTCATATTTATCGGTTACGTAAGAAAATTGAAGTCGACCCAAAATCACCGACCTATGTGGTCTCAGACTGGGGGAAAGGGTACACCTTCCCACCTAAAGTCAAAGCTTAATAAAACAGAGCAACCTGTTCAATATACGAATAGGTTGCTCTCTTTTTCAGTCCCATTTTCTCCGCATCTCTGCCACGGAGTGCTTACACTGCACTCATATGGCCTTCAGACACCACTGGTAATCTAAAACAGTGAATATCCGCGCAGTATTAGACCGGGTAAATACAAAACTGCTGATTGCATTGGCCTTAGTGCCTGCATTTCACAGCAGTCTTTTGGTATTCACCTTCCGCAATACGTACGACGCGTTTGTTCATATCTTCTTCGCCGACCATTACGCGCGGGCTTGGTTCGACCATTGGGAATACCGTTGGTACACGGGATTCACAATGACCAGCTACCCTCCTGGTAGCCATCAGTCAACCGCCCTACTCTCTTACATTTTCAGCATCGATATTGCTTTCGTTATTGTGTTCTCGTTTGGGATCGCAAATTTTGTACTGGGCACCTATCGCTCTAGTCGCATTTGGGTGTCAGAAAATGCAGCCGGGTACGCATCTATCTTTGCTGTGCTGGCATCTGGTGTAGTGCTAACGGTGCATGTCTTTGGTCAATTGCCGACGATCTTTTCGCTAGGGTTCTTGCTCAATGCGTTGCCTTTTGTCTATCGCTGGTGCAAGTATGGCCGTTGGCAAACGCTTGTCGCGGCGTTAATCATGACCGCCGCCACCACGGCTGGACATCATGTAACCACGCTATTCGGAGCCGTCTTCATTATCGGCCCAGTGATTGTGGTCGCTCTGCTCGACAACATCAAAGACCCCTTGGAATATTTACCAACCGAGTGGCGCCGTCGCGGTGCTTGGTGGGAGAAAATCAAAGAACTCGTTGCAGATGCTTGGCCAACTGTATTCCGGGCTGGCGTTTATGCTGTGGGTCTGGTTATTCTGCTGGTAGTAGTTGTATTTCCATACTGGTATTGGAGCAGCTCGGACCCTATTACACAGGTCTCTATTCCGCATGCATCGCGCGACTCATTCATTGAAAACACAGCCGCTGGCCTAATCTTCTGGCTCATTCCATATGGTGTGTCACTATTAGCATTGCCGTACGTTTTCCGTAAGTCTTTATTCAACAAACGCAATTGGCCACTTGGCGCATCAATGGCGTTCATGTTTTTGTTAGGCACTGGCGGCACGACTCCTATTCCTAGAATGATCTTGCGCGGGGCGTTTGACATTCTGACCCTAGACCGCTTTACTTTTTGGACCACCGTGCTCAGCCTACCCATGCTGGGCGAAATGGCGCGTAGTGTCCGTGAAGGTAATCTGAAAAACTTCATGGTCAAGCACCTTGGGGTTGTTCCTTGGTTGTCGGCACAAGTGCTTTTCATGGTCAGTATGATCATGGTCGCAATTTTTGTCGCGACACTGAGCACCTACCGCACCTTTCAGCCAGATCCAATTGATATGCAGCCGATTGTGCGCTTCTTGAATAAAGATCAGCACTGGCGTTGGCGTTACCTCACGTTGGGATTTGGCGACCAAATTGCTTGGTTGGCGACCCAAACAGAAGCCACTTCGGTAGACGGGAACTATCACTCTGCACGGCGTTTACCTGAACTCACGACAACGCCTGTCGAGCGTTTGGAAGGCTCTAAGTTTCGTGGCATTCCAGGGATTGGCTCGCTACAGCAATTCCTGACCGTTCCTGACAAATACAATCTCAAATATGTTTTCTCAAACGACCAGTTCTATGATCCACTGCTGTACTTCTCTGGATGGCACCGCTTAGGACGCTTAGAAAATGGGGTTATGGTTTGGGAACGGGCTGACATTCCACCATTGCCTGACGTGCTGCCGCGTAAAGAAATCCCTGTTTATCAGCGGGTGATGTGGGGCTTATTGCCAATGACTGCGTTGACATTGGGGCTCTGTATTATGTTCCTCAATGGGATTCGCAAAGCACGCAATGCGCCAAACTGGCGCGCGCAAGAGGCGCCGCCAGTCACGCCAAGCCCTGAAATGGAATTTAAAGAGGCAGCGTTCAATGCGCGTGCATTGCGCATTGGGTTTATGACTGTGGTCGGGCTAACCTCATTTTTCTTGACCCAATATTTCTGGGAACAAGAATTTAGTTCGCCTGAAGCAGAAATCATTCGCTATTACGACCACTTAGACTTTCGGCGCTTCGAAGAAGCCTATGCGCAAATCGATCCTGAGATCGGGTTGACTTTTGATGAGTACATTGCGCAATTGTCTTCTAACGGCGGACTGTTAGCATCCTACGCCAAGCTTGATGCAATTGACGTAGATGTTTTGTATGCCGAAGATGAATTCGTGGAAGTTGTCGCACGCACTACATGGGTGACCGCGCTCAGTTTTTATGAAACCACACAGGAACATCAAATGTGGCTGCGTGATGGCGTTTGGCTCATTGAACCCGACTCAACTGAGTTATATGTCCCACCAAGTTTGTTCTTCCGGCAGCCCGCCGTCGATTGGGGCATTCAATCTGCGCAAAACCCTGGTCCCGGCGCTGAAGAATATCCAAATATTCCAGACCGGCCTGAGCTTGAATTCTTATCCGCCAAGCTTGTCCAAGTCGATGGCCGCTACAGTCTGATTGGTGAAATCATCAACGTTGACTCTGACCCTGCTGACCTTACCGTGTCTGCCACCATTTTTGATCAGTTTGGCGGCGAACTCTCTTCCTACAATGCGCAGGATGCCATTATTCATAAGATCTTGCCGAAGGAAGTTACGCCTTTCCGCATTGACTTTGAAGGCGTTGCAGGGACAAACCTAAGCGAAACAGATTTCTCATTTGATCCGTTCGCGTTTTCAAATCCAAACATTGAACCGGCTGAAGTTGATTCCTTTGAGGTCTATGGCAAAGCCGTAGTCACGGCCCAAGATCTGTATCGTGGGCTAAGTGTGCAAAAGCTTTCCATTGAACCTAAAGGTGAAGGGTTTGTCTTACAAGGTGAGCTTGTAAACACAGGCACTGTGCTGGCGACCATTCCCCAACTCCTCATCAGTTACTATGACGATGAAGGCAAAGTAGACTGGATTGGCGATGCATTCATTGAAGAAGCCGTACGACCACAGCACACCTTAGCATTTGAAATTCCGCTCGCTAACCGCGATGACATTGACGTCATAATTGAATCTGGCGGCATGTTTACCAATAGTGTGCGCCCACAAACGCCTGTGAATGCCGCACAAGACGGGCGAGCATTGCGGCGCATTTGGGCTCCACCATCTAGTGGATTTGCAGAGGTAGGCATTACTGTGCATACCTTCACACCAGAGGACGGCTAATGCGAACAATGTTCTTTCGTAGTTGGCAAAGTCTTTTCATCGCCTGTTTGCTGTCAGCATGCAGCAGTTTTAGTTCAAGCGAAGCTTTACCAACTGACTTTTCTCGCGTTGAGCCGCTAGCTATTCCCGTACAGCTCGGCACGGACATTTTGGCAGGCTCACCCCTTACTGTTTCCCTTGGCCCGGTAGACTTACCAGACGGTACAGTCGTGAATGTTATCCTCAATCATAGCTATGGTGTCAACACTTATAAAGCAACCCTACTCAACGGGTCTGCCATATTAGTCATTCCTTCTGCCGACACAACACGCAGCGGGTTCACAACCGTTACCGCAATTAGTGATGTGCACCGTGGTAGCGCAAGCGTCAATATCTTGGCTGACAAACCGGTTGAGCCTATTGTGCCGTTAGTTGGCTCAGACACCATTATTGCCGATGGTAACCACTGGAGCATTGCGGCAGTCTTGCCTTACGATCAATACTTGAATCCGGTGAATACGGGCACTATTGTCAACATGCGTGTCCGGCATCCAGACGGGCAGCAAGATAATTTTCAAGTCCCAACCGATAACTTAGTCGCATGGCAACGCATTTTTAGCGGTTTAGTTGCTGGCAAAACAACGATCTCGGTAGAATCTGAAGGTAGCTTTGGCCCAGTCGCTGAAATTCAAGAGATTCCCGGTTGGCCAGAGATCTTTAGCGTTACAGCCGACCCACCCACAATGACCGCAGATGGCCGACAGCTTGTAGTCTTGTCCACCTCTGAATTACGAGACAGCAACGACAATTTAGTACCAGACGGCACCTCCGTAATTTTTACAGTGTCTGAACCCGCCACTGGGCGTGAGCGTCGTATCAATGCGTTTACTGTAAGTGGGGTGGCTAAAGCCAGTTTGCAAGCACCTAACATTCCACAGACGGTCTCCATTCAAGCAACGGTGTATCACGAAAGCAGCACACCGCTTGGATATAACTTCACCCCCGATGTCACCACCTTCCCCGTCGAACTCGCCTTAGGCGACGCCGAAAATATCTTGGTAAACGCGGGACCCATTCTTGGTGAGCTACAGCAGTTTGTGCCAGATGGCACTGTTGGCGAACTGCGTATTACACGCAACGGCGAAGTTATTTTTGTTGGAGAAGCCGAAGTCAGTGCCGGTTATGCTGACTTTGACGTCCGACTAAGCAAGCTCGACTACGGCCAATTTACGGCGACAGTAGACGTTGGTGGCATTATTGTCACGGAAGGCTTTACGCTCCAACCTTAGGCCATGCGCAACGTCAATTTTCGCGTCCTCATTTGGGTCCTACCAACCATGCTATTCATCATGGCTGCGTTTTGGGGTCTCTCGCGTGCGATTAGTGAGATCTTAGTCTTCATTCAGACAGGTAGTGACCCGGGTGAAGCCTTAAATATTGTTCCCAACAAACCAATTGACTGGCCAGTAGAGCTCACTTGGACTGAAGACGTCTCTGATACAGGCCGCAGGCTAGATCCATTTACGCGCGAACAAATTGAAGCCGTTTATTTGAATGCATGGCTTCAAGCAGCGCTTTCCCATGAAAAAGGTGAGCCGTTCAATTTAGGTACCTTTTATGGAGGCCCCGCACTGGCAGCCATGGAAGACGCTGTCGAAATTGGAGCCGCCAATGGGCAAACAATCCAACAGATCAACACGCATCACGAGTTACGTCTAAATTTCTACGCGGCAGACGGCTCTGTTGTCGCCTTTACCGATCAAGATGCACGCATCACGCGGCTCGTTCGCGATGCCGATGGTAATACAATCTTTGCTGACGAAGTCCGCGACACTTATGACGTTGTCATGATTATTGACAATGAAAAGTGGCGCATTCGGCACATTCTACGCACCGGCGAAGGTCCCCAATCTGAAGCTGTTATTCGCGCCACTGTTGATCCTAACCCTGTAGCCGGCATCAATTACTATCCAGCAGAAACACCTTGGGAGCTGTTTTGGGAAGAGTACGACGTTGTTTCTATCAACCGTGACTTGAACCTGATGAAGTCTTTGGGTCTCAATACTGTTCGCATCTTTATCCCTTATGAACAGTTTGGAGGCAGTAACCTTGAGACAATTTATGTCTTCAAATTAGAAGACTTTCTCAATCAAGCAGAGGCGCATGATATTAAAGTAATTGTGACGCTGTTTGACTTTGCATCAGACTATGCGCTCCTGCGCTGGCCACGCACTGACAATCACATGGTGACACTGCTGGAGCAATTTGCTGACAATGACACTATCTCAGCTTGGGATATCAAAAATGAACCGGATCGTGACTACCCAGCTCACGGCAAAGACCTAGTTGATTTATGGTTACGCCATAAGCTAGAACTGGCGCGCGAAGCCGACCCTGACACACCGCTTACCATCGGTTGGTCAACCGTTCCCGCCGCAATGGCCCTCACCGATGCGGTAGACATCGTTTCATTTCACTTTTATGGCCGCGCGGATGACTTCAGTGCGGAACTGGACCAGCTACGCACTGTTTCTGGTGATAAGCCATTAGTGTTGCAAGAATTTGGTCTACCAACTTGGAACAGCTGGCTATTCCCTAACGGTCATACTGAAAATGAACAGGCTGAATATTACGCTGACATTTTAGAAATTGCGCGCGCTGAAGAGCTTGATGGTTACATTGGCTGGACACTCTATGATTTCCCCGAAGTTCCGGCCAATGTTGCAGGCGGACGCCCTTGGGAAACTGGACCGCAACAACAGCTTGGTATTTTCAAAGCTGATGGCACCCCCAAAGTCGCAGCACCACTTATTTCCCCAAATGCAAATCTATCGCTTGCCCCCACCGTCACGACCTGGGAACGCTTTACAAAGCCATTTTGGCGGACTGTCTTTGTTGCAGCACTTATCAGCTTCCGGCTTGCATTTTGGTTAGTTGGAGTCATGCATCGCGTCTTAACGCGGCAGAGACAGACCACCTAAATCGCTTACAATCTTTTTACGCCTCGTATACCACGGCATCACATTTGGATGGCAAACTCATGTTATGCAGAAACGCCCACTTCTTATCGCCATATTCCTGATTGCAAGCATCATTTTTGTATTGCCAGCCTGTACATCTGTCACTGAATTTGAATCAGTCACACCAACTACAGTCACCACAGAAACAGCCATAGCCCCTACGGCAGAGCCGACTGGCATTCTTAACTACGCTCTAAAGTGGAACACTGAGGGTATTACGCATTTATCAGACGGTGGTTGGCAAGTTACCACTAACCTTGGTTATGAAATACGCGTGACCAGCGGTTATGTCACAACCTTCCGAATGGAACTCGTTGAATGTGAGACGACAGAAGCAGCTGCATTTTCATTTCTATTCCCAAGTCCTGTCCAGGCTGGGCACCCCTCTGACGGCCCAAGTGAAACGCGAACGAGTCAAGATACTGTTGAGAATCTCATCACTCTCCCCACACAGTCTATGGCGTCATTACCTGTGTCACGCGCCGACTGGTGCACACTCCATTATCTTGCTGGGCCAACGACTGATGCCGCTCTAAACTTAACTGACACTGGCGGGGATCTTGGAAAATCCATCATGCTCATAGGCGACTATAAAGCGCCAGACAGCGAAGATTGGATCCCTTTTACAGCTACATCTGAAGAAGGCTTTGGTACATTTCTTCTCGCACCTACTGACCCTGGTATTCGCTTAGGTGATGGCGTTGTTAGTATTGTTGTGACCCGAACTGCTAGCACGCTGTTTGACAACATTGACTTTGGCACAAGCTCCCCTGACACAATCGGATTTAGCGTATTACGTCAACTCAGCAAGTCAGCCGCTATCACTGTCAATCAATAACGTTTCCGTTCTAATTTTCAAACAAAACACCTAGGCAGCGCATTTCTCTTGATTTCACCGTTAAGATAAACAAGTGAGCTACTCACGACAGTTATGGCTACACGCTATTAACTGTCAGAAAACGTAGATCCCTACAATGCTACCCACGCGTTTTCTACCCCACCTGTTTCACCCCATCAATTGGAGGGATGGATAATGAAACCTATACGTGTATGTCTTTTGATAACAGCATTTACTCTTAGTGCTTGTTCAATCTTTGGTGGCAGTGAGCCACCTCCACCCACCGAACCACCAGTTGATACTGCAGCAACAGAAGCTGCTATCGCTGCCCAAATTGATGCAGCTGTACAAGCAACCGCCGCCGCCCAGGCCGCCATTGATGCTGAAGCTGCCCAAATTGCAACAGCGGAAGCCGAAGCTGCCGCCCAAGCCGAAGAGCCAACTCCGGAACCTGCCCCACAGGGCAATTTCATTGTCGGGGGGAATTACACCCAGCCTGGTGAGTGCCCGGCGAGTACATTCCTGTCTGTATCAGCTGACCCAGCAAATGGTGCTTATCCAGCACCTGTCTTGAACGTCAGTTGTGATGACACCACTGTCACCGTCACAGCCAATGGTATTCCAAATTTTGAGTTTGTTCCCACCACTGCCAGTGATTTACAAGCAGGAGACTACACCTATAACTTCCCACTCAATCCAGTTCTGGCTGAGACAACAACACCACTTCCATTACTAGATGCAGTTGCAGTTGCGGTAAACGGCCTGCCCATATTTGGACCAAACGAAGCTGAAAATTCAGATTATGGCGATCCGTTTCTGGATGACATTCTTGATTTTTGTAATGGGCACACCGGTGGTGGTCGCTATCACTTACACGCTGCGCCAAGTTGCATTTTTACAGACTTGAACAACAGTCCCGGTCTAGTCGTAGGCTGGTCATTCGATGGCTTCCCTATTGTTGCACCTGTTGTTTGTAACGATGACACCTGCACAACGTCTAGAACGGTAGATAGCACCTGGGAACTCACAAATCCAGATGTTAGACCGGCTTGGGATAAACACTCTGTTGTGCCTGATAAATCGGAGCTTGATGAATGTAATGGGATGGTGCTAGATAACGGAAACTATGTTTATTTCGCCACCCCAAGCTTCCCTTACTTCTTGGGCTGTTACCGCGGAATTCCTACAGAAAATCGATCTCAGAATGGCAATGGGACCAACGTTGGTGCTGGCGGCAATGGCGGAAATGCCAATAATGGCGGTCAGCAGCCAGACTTTGCTGCCGCAGCAGGCGCACTTGGCGTCTCAGAAGAGGATTTTCGCAATGCTGTCGGGCGCCCACCGTTCGATCTTGATGCCCTAGTCGGTATTTTCAACGTTGACCGCGACACGCTCATCAATGCTTTGTTGATTGGCGGTTTCCCGCTTCCAGCGGACATTGGGGGCGGCGGCGGTGGTGCAATAGCCTGTGAT